>JANNNT010000694.1:0-4369 GCA_031398685.1 Rhodocyclaceae bacterium
GTTGAAACCGACGCCGTCGTCGCGCACTTCAAAACGCCACGCCGGCTGTTGCTGAACATGGAGACTGACGTGCGATGCCTGGGCGTGTTTGCGCACGTTGGACAGGGCTTCCTGAACAATATGCAGCACCTGTATTTGCCGATCGGGGGAAAGCGGCATCCCCTGCCCCCGCATGCTTAGCGTGGCTTTGACTCCACTCTGGTGCTCAAACTTTCGCAAGGTGGTGGCCAGCGCCGGTTCAATGTCTTCGGTGTTGGCGCGGGTTCGGAAGTGCAGCAGCAACTCGCGTACGTCGCCGTAGCTCTCGCGCACCCCGGTGTCGATTTCTTCGAGGATCTCCCGTATTTCGACCGAGTTGCCTGATTGAACTGCATCGCGCATCAGTTGCACCTGGATTTTTATGAACGCCAGCGACTGGGCGATGGAGTCATGAAGTTCGCGGGCCAGATAAACGCGTTCCTGCGCAACCGCCGCTTCCTTTTCCAGTGCGTTTAGGCGCAGGTTCTCCATGGCGCTGGCCAGGTGGCTGCTAAGTGCTTCAAGCAATGAACGCAGCGCTGGGCTCGGGCTGACCCGGGCGTTGAAAAAAAGGTCGATCTCACCCGTCAGGCGCTCATGCAAACGCACCGGGATGTTGATCACCGTCTTAAAACCCGCTTTGGCACACTGAAGTTGCGCGATCTCTGGTTCAGCCAGGATCGGAATGATGCGCAAGCCGGGTTCGGCCATAACCGCTCCGCAGTAGCACTGGCCCTTGTCAAGGCATTGTTCGGCGTCGACCAGAGACTGCGGCATGCCTTGAGCCGCCAGCATCAGGTAGCGCTGGTTGTCCTGGTCCGACCAGCGCACGGTGACGCCGTCGGCCCGGGCGATACGGGCCACACTCTTGACGAAGCCCTGCGCCAGATCGTCGAGCGACGTCGTGTTGGCAACCAGCGCGGTGACTTCATACAAGCCTTCCAGACGCTCCCTTTTCTCTTCCAGCTCCCGGGTTTTTTCGGCGACTTTGTACTCCAGGTTGCGGTACATGGACTGCAGGTTGTCCGCCATGCCATTGAATCCCATGGCCAGGGTGCCAAATTCGTCGCTGCTGGCATGGTCCACGCGCGCCCCAAAATTGCCCTGCTGAATTTCTTCGATGGCTTGTTTGAGCTGACCGACCGGTTCCAGAACAAAAACATAGCCGGTGTAGATCAGTATCGCTGCACCCACAATCGCCATCGCCAACACCGACATCTGCAGCAGGTACAGCAAGGACGTCCAGCGGGACATATGCGCTTCAATGGCGATCACCAGGGCATCGATATCCGAGACGAACGCGCCGGTCTCAGCGCTCAACCCGCTCAGCTGGATTTGCTTGTCGACCAGCAAACGAGCGCGGTAGCTCGACCAATGCCGAGCAACACGCTCGAATTTTTCACGCACGGTTTCGTCCCAGGGGACGAAAAGAGGCCGCTCGGGGTCGCCGGTGCGCAGTATCGACAGGCTTCGATCAAATTCCTCGATCTGCTGGGGCAGCAGCGTTCCTGTTTGCCCCAGGCCAACGGACAGGGACATGCGGTAAGCCTGCATGCGCATCCGGCCCGCCTCATTGACCGCCGCCGCGCCGCCATCGAGTTGCCACGACACCCACAGCGTCGCCGCGGTCGAAAGCAGGACAAGCAACAAGAAGGGCGTGCCCAGCAAGGCCAGTTTGGCACCCAGACTCCATTGCCGGTTAGATATCATTGGAAGTACTTGATAACTTAATGTTTCATTCTAAGGCGGTTGGGGAGTCATCGGGCGAAAACTGCCACTTGACTGCGCTACTGGGCCAGCAATTCGCGCTACCTACGGGTCGCGGGGGTGCCGCAAAAACCGGCGTTACCAGCCCAGACCGAAGCGCAGGCCGAGCAGCACGCTCATGCCGGCAATGAAGGGCAGCCAGGGGTTGCGCGAGAGCAGCGCGGCGGCGACCGCAACGGCCGCGGCGACGAGCTTGGGATTGAGCGGCTGCAGTTCCCCGGCAACGAGCAGCACATCCGGCGTCACGATGGCGGCGAGCGCCGCGGCCGGAGCGTAGCGCAAGGCGCGCTGAACAACTGACGGCAGCTTTACGCGCGCGCCGAGGACGATAAAACTGGCGCGCGGCAGGGTGGTCGCCAGACCGATCAGGATCAGGGTCAGCCACAGGGAATAGTCGTAGTTCATTCTGCTTCCCGTTTGGCTTGCCAGTGTTCGGCGGCGAAACCGGCGCCGATGCCGGCGACAATGGCCACGATGATGCCGAGCTTGAGCGGCATGCCGCGCAGGGCGACCGCCGCCGCGCCGCCGGTTACGGCGGCCACCAGCATCGGGCGTAGCCTGACCAGCGGAGCGAGAAGCACCAGCATGGCGATGCTGGCCATGAATTCGAGCGACCAGTTTTTCGGAATCGAAGCGGCGCTCAGCACGCCGGTCAGCGCAAAGGCTTGCCAGAGGAACCACGACCACAGCGAAGGTGCGAGGTAGTAGCCGAGCCGCCAGTGCCGGTCTTCGGTTACCAGCATGCGGTTCAGGCAGGTGGTAAAAACGCCGTCGGTGAGCAGGTGTCCGCACAGCCAGCGGGTGGGCGTTCCGAGTTCACGAAAACCCTGGGCCATCGCGGCGCTGAAAATCACGAAGCGCAGGTTGAGCACCAGTGCGGTGGTGACGATCAGCCACACCGGCACACCCGCCGCGATCAGCGGCAGCGTGCCGAGCTGGGCGGTGCCGGCAAAGACGATGAGGTTCATGCCCATGGCCTGAAGCGGCGTGAAGCCGACGCTGACCATGGTCAGGCCGGTGACCAGCGCCCACGGGATTAGGCCGACCGAGAAGGGCAGGAAGGCGCGAAATCCTTCGCGCGCGCCGGCACGGAATGCGGGCGGAAACATCAGCTCGTCGCGGCGAGCAGCGCCAGCAGCGCTTCGCCGTAGCGATCCGCCTTGGCCAGCCCGATTCCTGGAACTTGCAGCAGTCCACTCGTCGATTGCGGGCGCTGCACGGCGAGTTCCTGCAGCGTCTTGTCGTGCAGGATGACGTAGGCGGGAACGCCCTGTTCGCGTGCCTTGTCTGCCCGCCAGGCGCGCAGCGCCTCGAAAAACGGCGCATCGCCGGAGGCCATCCGGGGGCTGCCGCTCTTGCGTGCCGAGACGGATCTGGACGCTTTCCCCTTGGTGCGGATGACCTGCCGGCGCAGGGTGAGCGTCGTTTCGCCCTTGAGCACCGGGCGCGCGGCGTCGGTCAGCTTGAGTGCGCCGTAGGCGAGCACGTCGGCTTCGAGCAGGCCGGAGGCGAGCAACTGGCGAAACACCGAGCGCCAGCCCATGTCGTCGAAATCGGCGCCGACGCCGAAGGTCGGCAGGCTGTCATGGCCGAACTGTTTGACCTTGTCGGTCGACTTGCCGCGCAGGATGTCGATCAGATGCCCGGCGCCGAAGCGCTGCCCGGTGCGCAGCGCCGCAGACAAGGCCTTTTGGGCGGCCACCGTGCCATCCCAGACCTCGGGCGGTTCGATGCACACATCGCAGTTGGCGCAAGGTGTCGCGTCCTCGCCAAAGTAGTTGAGCAGCACCAGGCGGCGGCATTGCGCCGACTCGCAATAGGCCAGCATGGCGTCGAGTTTTTGCCGTTCGACACGTTTCTGTTCGAGCGGCGAGGTCGATTCCTCGATCATCTGGCGATGAATCACGACGTCGTTGAGGCCATAGGTCATCCAGGCTTCGGACGGCTCGCCGTCGCGTCCGGCGCGGCCGGTTTCCTGATAGTAGGCTTCGAGACTCTTGGGCAGATCGAGGTGGGCGACGAAACGCACGTCGGGCTTGTCGATGCCCATGCCGAAGGCGATGGTGGCAACCATCACCACGCCGTCTTCGCGCAGGAAGCGTTGCTGGTGGCGCTGGCGCACCTCGGCCGAAAGCCCGGCATGATAAGGCAAGGCGCTGACCCCCTGTTCATTGAGCCAGATCGCCGTTTCATCGACCTTGCGCCGCGACAGGCAGTAGACGATACCCGCCTCGCCGCGATGATCGGCGAGGAAAGCGAGCAGTTGCTTGCGCGGGTTGTCGCGCTCGACCACGGTGTAGCGGATGTTCGGCCGGTCGAAGCTGGAGACGAAAACCTCGGCGGTGCCCAATCCCAGGCGGATGATGATTTCCTGCCGCGTCAGTTCGTCGGCGGTGGCTGTCAGCGCGATGCGCGGGATGTGCGGATAGCGTTCATGCAGCTTCGAGAGCTGGATGTATTCGGGGCGGAAATCGTGCCCCCACTGCGACACGCAATGCGCTTCGTCGATGGCGAACAGCGCCAGCTGGCCGCGTTCGTCCAGCTGATCCATCAGCCCGAGGAAGCGCTCGGTGAGCAGGCGTTC
>JANNNT010000702.1:0-3292 GCA_031398685.1 Rhodocyclaceae bacterium
TACGCTCGGCCGCGAGGAAGTCTATGGCGCACTCAAGGAGCGTGGCGCCATCATCATCCGCGACGACCTCGCCAACCAGGAATACCGCTTCGACAAAGCGGCCATCGACGAACTGTTCAGCAACGTGCCGGAAACGCCACCGACGGTGCATTGAGCGTCGACCGGATCAGAGGACACACCTCCAGGCATGCTCCAGAAGCGCCGTCAAAATTGACTTGCGAGGCGGCATTGCCAAAGGCCACCTTTTGACGCCCTCTCAGAACGTTGTGCCCCCGCTCAACTTCCCATCCCAGGAAAGCCATTCGCACCGTGCTTGCGCAGCAGGTGGATCTTCGCCAGCCCACCTTGTGCAGTTTCTCGATAACTCGATTTCATGTCGCAGCCGGTTTCCCACATGGTGCGCACCACTTCGTCAAAAGAAACGATGTGCTGACCATCAGAGAGCAGCGCATACGCCGCACAATCGACCGCACGCACGGCGGCGATGGCATTGCGTTCGATGCAGGGAATCTGCACATAGCCGCCAATCGGGTCGCAGGTGAGTCCGAGGTGGTGTTCGAGCCCCATCTCCGCCGCATATTCGATCTGGCGCACGGAGCCACCCAACAGTTGAGCCGCGGCACCGGCGGCCATGGCGCAGGCCGTTCCCACTTCGCCCTGGCAGCCGACTTCGGCGCCCGAGATTGAAGCGTTGCGCTTGACGAGGTTGCCTATCATTCCGGCGGTGGCGAGCGCCCGACAGATCTTGTCGTCGGAAAGATTTGACTGTTGTTGCAGGAAAAACAGCACGGCGGGCAGCACGCCGCAGGCCCCACAAGTCGGCGCGGTGACGATCTCGCCACCGGCGGCGTTTTCTTCCGACACCGCCAGCGCGTAGGCAAATAGCAAGGCGGTCTGTCCGAAATAGCCGGCCATGCTTTGCGCACGAGCATGGTAGGCAGAGGCCTTGCGCGGCACATTCAGCGTGCCGGGCAGCTTGCCCTCAGCGTTGAGACCCCGCGCGATGGCGTGCTGCATGGCCGCCCAGATACTCTCTAGAAAGGGCCAGATCGCCGCCCCTTCGTGCTGGTTTGCCAGTTCCCAGAGCAACAGACTCTCGCGCTCGGTCTGCTCCAGAATCTCTTGCATGCTGGTGTAGGGATAGACATCGTCACCGCCATCCGGTTTGCCGTCTTCGTCCAGCAAGGCACCGCCGCCCACGGAATACGTGATGCGGGAGGCGACAACGCGGCCGGCTTCGTCGAGTGCTTCAAATTTCAAGCCGTTGGGGTGGCGCGGGAGCAGGTTCTCTGCGGCCCAGACAAGCTCCACCGGTACTGGCGAAAACGGCTCGCTAACGGCGACATCGGTCAAGTGGCCGCGCCCGGTCGCGGCAAGGCTACCGTAGAGGGTGACGCGAATGCGCGCGGCTAACGGGAGTGATTTTCTGAACGCCTGCGCGGCAAAGCGCGGGCCCATGGTATGGCTGCTTGAAGGACCGAGGCCGATACGGTAAAGCTCTTTGAGTGATTTCATGCTTTCAACATCTCACACGTAATTTTGACAAGCCCCTGCCGTTTATCTTCCGGCACCATGACGAGGCCGTCGACCAGCCATTCGATGCTCGCGTTGGGAATCAGTCTGGCGGCTTCGACTAAGTCGTTGGCGAGTGCCTGTGTCGACGTTTTGGAATCATCGAGCACATGGCGTGCAGCATTCGAACAGACTCGCGTCAGCTGGGCGCGCGACGATTCGGCGCCGCGCAAAAGCTGGATTACCAGGGCAGGCAGTTTCCAGCGTTCCGCGCACTGCAGCGTCAATTGCTTGAAAGTGAATCCACAGGTTTGCAGTTGCGCCTGCGTGCTGCGCCGGGCTCGCCCGGAATACAGTTCGTCCTCGGCCTTCTGCGGAATTTCAGCCGCATAGACCCAGAGCAGCAAATCGCCCGCACCGGCCAGCAAGGCAGCAACGGCGACTTCCTCGGGATTGAGATCGCGGCGGCCGGTTGACCAGATCAGCGCGATTTGTGAAGCGACGCGGGCGCGCGCTTCGACTTTGAGCAATCCTTTGTTGCTGTCCTCGATTTCCGGGCTGGAAAGCAAGAGCGTGCGAAATTCATCGACGCCCAATTGCAGGATGGCCGCCAGCGCCGTCGTGGTTTCGTGGTCGAGCCGATGCGACTTTCTGCGCTCGGCTTCACGCAACAGGCACAGGCAAAGCAGCGGGTCTTGGAGGACGATATCCGACAGATCTCTGGGCGACAACCTCTCGCCTTCCGCTGCTTCGAGTTGCGTCATCAACACTTTGGAGCGATGCATCACCGGCAGCGCCTGGTTTTCAAAATACGCGGCCCATTGCCCGACACCCCATCGGGCCTTCCACAAATCCATGTCAGGCCTTCACCCCGAGCCGCCAGAGCGAGGTCACTTCCGCCGCCCGTGCCGTATGCAGCGGGTCGGTTTTATCGGCGGCACGCGGGTGATTTGGTCGCACGTCCTGTCGGCCCAGAATCTGCAAACCGGCCTTGTCGATGAGCTTTAGTAACTCGCCACGCGGGCGCAGATCAAGATGTTCAGCCAGATCGGAGAGAATCAGCCAGCCCTCGCCACCCGGTGCCAGATGCGCCGCCAATCCTTCGAGAAAACCACGCAGCATGCAGCTGTCCGGGTCATAGACCGCGTATTCGAGCGGCGAACTCGGTTTCGCGGGCACCCAAGGCGGATTGCAGACGACGAGAGGCGCACGTCCGGGCGGAAAAAGATCGGCCTGCATGATATCGATTTGCCCGCTCAAACCAAGCCGGTCGATGTTCTCGCGCGCACAGACCAGCGCACGTTGATCCTGATCGGTGGCCACCACGCGCTGCACGCCACGTCGGGCCAGCACGGCAGCGAGGACGCCGGTGCCAGTGCCGATATCGAAGGCCAGGCTCTCCGACTGCACGGCTTGCGGCATCGGCGCCCCGGCCACAAGAGCCACGTATTCGCCGCGCACCGGCGAGAACACGCCATAGTGCGGATGAATGCGCCCGCCAAGCACCGGAATCTCGACCCCATTCTTGCGCCACTCGTGGGCCCCGATCAGGCCAAGCAGTTCGCGCAGCGAAGCGACATAGGAGGCGTCGGCCAGGCCGTAAGCCTCGGTGCAGGCCTGCTGCACATCCGGCGCACGACGCAAGGGAATGACGTGCCCGGCGGCAAAAGGAAGCAGCAGCATTCCGAGTGTTCGCGCGCGTTGCGCCTGCGCCATGCGATGCAGATGAAAGGCTTCGGAGGGCGCGTTCACCGGCTTGCGCGGCTTGCGGTCAAAACGC
>JANNNT010000717.1:0-3771 GCA_031398685.1 Rhodocyclaceae bacterium
GCCGAAGCCTTTGGAAACCGTGGTTTTGCCTGGATGCTTGAGCTTTTTGAGGGGTTTAAGAAAGCGTTGCATGGGGTGGTTCCGTTCACGATATCAATCGCCATTTCAGCGGCCTTTCTTCGCTATCCGCAAACAGCGAACGACTGGGTGCGACCGGGCATCATGCTCTACGGCGGTAGCCCTTTTGCCGATGCCGATGCGGCGAGCCTTGATCTGAAGCCGGTGATGACGCTGCACAGCCGGATTCTGGCTGTTCAGGAGATCGCGGCCGGTGAACGGGTCGGCTACAGCGGTCAGTTCAGGGCCGAGCACACTACTCGGGTCGGCATCGTCGCCTGCGGCTATGCCGACGGCTATCCACGCCATGCAGCGGGCGGCACGCCGATTCTCGTTGCCGGTCAGCGCACCCGTACTCTGGGTCGGGTGTCGATGGACATGATGGCGTGCGACTTGACCCATCTGCCGCAGGCCGGAGTCGACAGCCCGGTCGTGTTGTGGGGTGATGGTTTGCCTGCTGACGAGGTCGCTGCAGCCGCCGGGACGATCAGCTATGAATTGTTTTGCGCGCTCGCACGGCGCGTGCCAGTGATCGAAGTCTGAGGCGTCGACCCTCGGAGTGCCAAAGTTTCAAGCGGGAGCATTTGCTCGTCTGGAGCAATTTTTAATCGAGATAGGCATGGCTCAGGGTAAACTCACCGCCTTGCTTGTTTCGCATCCCGCACCGGAATTCTTATGGCCAAGTCGTTCAATTCAGCAAATTCAAAAAATTCACAAAACGCCCAGCTCGATCCGGCGATCGCTCACCTGCGTGTTCCTCCGCATTCGATAGAGGCTGAGCAGTCGGTTCTTGGCGGTTTGTTGCTCGATAACGCCGCCTTCGACAAGATTGCCGACCTCGTTGGTGAAGGCGATTTTTATCGCGACGAACACAAGCGTATCTATCGCCAGATCCGCAAGCTGCTGGAGCGCAGCAAGCCGGTCGACGTGGTTACGGTGGCCGAGAGTCTCGATCAGGCTGGCGAGGGAGGCGAGACCGGTGGCCTGGCCTATCTCGGCGAACTGGCGGCCAATACACCGTCGGCGGCGAATATTCGGCGTTACGCCGAAATCGTCCGCGAACGGGCTGTTCTGCGCCAGTTGGTTACCGCCGGTGACGAAATCGCCGGCAGCGCGCTCAACCCCCTCGGCCGTGACCCGAAGCAATTGCTTGACGAGGCCGAGGCCAAGGTCTTTGCCATCGCCGAGAGCGGTTTCCGTCACCAGACCGGATTCCAGCACATTAACCCCTTGCTCACGCAGGTGGTCGAACGTATTCAGGAATTGCATGACCGGGACAATCCGTCGGATATCACCGGCGTACCGACTGGTTACCACGATCTTGATGCCAAAACCTCGGGTCTGCAACCTGGCGACCTGTTGATTGTTGCCGGCCGCCCGTCGATGGGTAAAACCTCGTTGGCCTTGAATATGGCCGAACACGTGGCGATTGAAGTCGGTTTGCCAGTGGCGGTTTTCTCGATGGAAATGGGCGGCACACAGCTGGCCATGCGTATGCTTTCATCGGTCGGCAAACTCGACGCGCACAGGGTGCGCACAGGGCGCCTCAACGATGACGAGTGGTCGCGGTTATCCTTCGCTTTGGGCAAGATGCACGAAGCACCGCTTTACATCGATGAGACGCCGGCACTCAACCCGATCGACCTACGTGCCCGGGCGCGCCGTTTGCACCGGCAGTGCGGCAAGCTCGGCCTGATCGTTATCGATTACCTGCAACTGATGTCCTCCGCCGGGCATGGCGAAAACCGGGCCACCGAAATTTCCGAAATCTCGCGCTCACTCAAGAGCCTGGCCAAGGAATTGAATGTTCCGGTCATGGCCCTTTCGCAGTTGAACCGCTCGCTTGAACAGCGACCAAACAAGCGCCCGGTGATGTCCGATCTGCGCGAGTCAGGCGCCATCGAGCAGGATGCCGACGTGATCATGTTCATCTATCGCGACGAAGTGTACAACCCCGACACGCCGGACAAGGGCAGTGCCGAAATCATCATCGGCAAGCAGCGTAACGGCCCGATCGGCATGGTGCGCCTGACCTTTGTCGGCGAATACACGCGCTTCGAGAATTTTGCCAGTCAGGGGTCTTACTAACGGGCATGGATTTGGCCTCGCCCTTGATTGCCGGGCTCCTTTTCCGACCAGTGTCCCGAGTACCCCTGTCCTGCAAGCCCGCATGAAATATGGTATCTTGGTTTTTTCAGATAACGGGCGGGCGTGAGGTTTCGCGCAATGCCATCAAACTTTCGCCATGGCTCTTTTTTCTCTGGTTGCCGTTCTCCTGATCGAGCAGATTTGGCCCTTGCCTTACCGCAGGGTTGTTCACGAACCGCTTTCACGGCTCGCCCTGTATCTTGAAGGCCTCTTTAACGCGGGTGAACGCAACAATGGCCTGATTGCCTGGCTGATTGCCGTCGGTGGACTGGTGCTGATAACCGGTGGCGTGTATCTGGCTCTATTCGCACTCAACCCGCTGCTGGCCTGGTTGTGGAATGTCCTGGTTCTTTACCTGACGATGGGTTTCAGGCAGTTTAGCCACTACTACAATGACATTCAGGTCGCGTTGCGCATGGACGATTTGTCGCAGGCCCGCAAATTATTGTCGGAGTGGCGTGGGCGTCCTGCCGATGAACTTTCTTCATCGGAAATTGCCAGAGTGTCCATCGAGGAAGCGCTGAGTGCCTCGCATCGCCACGTGTTTGGCGTACTCGTGTGTTTTGTTTTTCTGCCCGGGCCGTGTGGTGCCGTTCTTTATCGTGCGGCGGCTTTCCTTAATGATGTCTGGGGACGTCGTATGGACGCCGATGCAGGCCACTTTGGCAAGTTCTCGCAGCAAGCGTTTGCCATCATCGACTGGTTGCCCCTGCGCGTTACAGCTGCAAGCTTTGCCATCGTTGGAAATTTCGAGGACGCGATCTACTGCTGGCGTACGCAGGCGGATAAATGGCCGGATAGCCACCTGGGTCGCGGCATTGGCATTGTTCTGGCCAGTGGTGCAGGGGCTCTGGGCGTGCGACTGGGCATGCCGGTGGTCGAGGCCGGCGAAATTGCTGATCGCGCCGAGATGGGCACGGGTGATGAGGCGGATGAGGATTTCATGCAGAGTGCTGTTGGCCTGGTCTGGCGTGCCGTGCTGCTCTGGTTGTTGCTGTTACTGTTGCTTAGTTTTGCAAGTCTGGTGGGAGCTTGAACACTAGCTATAAATCGATAATTTTATTGTTTCGTATCCTGGAGGAATGAATAAATGAGTAGAGATGTAGTTGTTCTAAGCGCAGTCCGTTCGGCGATCGGTACTTTCGGCGGTTCGCTTGCCGGCATGGAGCCCACCGAACTGGCCGGCATCGTCATGAAGGAGTCCATCGCCCGTTCCGGCGTTGATCCGCAGCTAATCAATTATGTGACGGTAGGAACCTGTATTCCGACCGATTCGCGCTACGCCTACACCTCGCGCGTTGCTTCCATCCAGGCGGGTTTGCCGATGGATTCGGTGGCCATGCAGGTCAGTCGCCTGTGTTCCTCCGGCTTGCAGGCCATCGTCAGTTCGGCGCAGAACATCATGCTCGGCGATAGTGATTACGGGATCGGTGGCGGCGTCGAAGTGATGTCGCGCGGCGGTTATTTGCTGCCGGCCTTGCGTTCCGGGGCGCGAATGGGCGACACCAAGGCCATCGACATGATGGTTGCCGTCTTGACCGATCCGTTTGGCGTGGGTCACATGGG
>JANNNT010000719.1:0-10989 GCA_031398685.1 Rhodocyclaceae bacterium
CGAAACACCAAGCCACTGCGAGCGGCTGCGAATGCCGTTGAAGGCGCTAACCAGCCCCACGGCTCCAGGCGTGCTGATCGCCGCCGTCAACGACGGCAATGACAACCGTAGCGTTTGACTGAAATTTCAAGCCGGATTCGAAATTACCTTACAATCGGTAGTGTTTCTGATCTTCATCAGCAATCAACTTTTCGGGTCATCGTACGTTCACATTCTGCGAACTTTCAATCTGGAGGTTTCTTCATGATCGCTACCGATCTGTTCACGTGGTCCGACGATTTCAGTGTCCATATTCAGGAAGTCGATGAGCAGCATAAAGTACTTGTCGGCCTGCTAAACCAACTTCACGTGGCCATCATTGAGCATCATGGAAAGGCCACCTCACGCGAGATCCTTGACCGTCTGGCCGAATACACGCGAACACACTTCATGCTCGAAGAGAGCCTGCTGCGCCTGACGCATTACCCGGGGTTCGAGATCCACAAGCAGCAGCATGAAGACCTGATGGCTCAGGTGCAGGCATTGCAGCACAAGCTTGATGAGGAAAAAACGACGATCACCTTCGAACTGTTGCACTTTCTCAAGAACTGGCTGGTACAGCACATCAATGAGAGCGACAAGCGCTTCGGTGCCCACTTCCAGAAAGCCGGTCTCGGCCAGTATGCCGAGTGGACGCCGGCGGTTAAGGAAGCGATGCAAAAGAAAAAATGGTGGTGGAAGTTCTGGTGAACGGGTAGGCGGAAAACCTTCTACAGACAAGCGCTCGCCGGGAAGCACACCGTCAGCGGGAGCTTTGCCCTGGAACACCGGGCCGGCAATCAGCGGGTTTTGACGTTGACACGCACTGTATGCGCGCCTCTACGCACAGCTCAGTGTCAGGGCACTGAGTGCGTGCAGTGCGGGCACCGAGGGTCGCAAAAGGGGTAAAGTAATGCGGCCGTCGTTTACACAAATCTTGGGAGAGCAGCGATGCGTATTCTTGTATTGGGAGCGGGCGGAATCGGCGGTTATTATGGCGCCAGGATTCATGAGGCGAGCGGCGATGTCACTTTTCTGGTGCGTCCGGCCAGAGCCGCGCAATTGCGGAAAAACGGGCTGAAGGTCCTCAGCCCGTTTGGCGACATGCAGATCACACCCAAGCTGGTGACGAAGGATGAGTTGAACAAACAGACGGCGCAATTCGACGTAATCATGCTGTCCTGCAAGGCCTATGATCTGGATTCGGCGATGGAATCCATCGCGCCAGCCGTAGGCGAACAAAGCATCATTTTGCCGCTTTTGAATGGCGTTTCGCATATCGATGCGCTGGCGGCACGCTTCGGTTCGCAGCGAATTCTCGGCGGGGTAGCGATTATTTCGGTCCTGCTGACGCCAGCCGGAGAAATCAGACACCTCAACAAGCTGCACCGGCTCATCGCCGGTTCGCTGACGTCGCAGCCCTCGACGTGGCTGCAGCCCTTGACGCAGTTACTCTCCGCGTCGGGTATCGAATTCGTGTTTTCCGCCAACGTCGAACAGAACCTGTGGGACAAGATCGTTTTTCTGTCCACGCTGGCCGGTTCGACGTGCACCATGCGCGCCAGTATTGGCGACATCCTGGAAACGGTTGCCGGCGAAGCGTTCATTACCGGCCTGCTGGCGGAATGCGCCAGCATCGCCGAAGTGAGCGGCCATGCGGTATCCGCGGCGCAACTGGCGACCTACCGCACGCAGCTGACCGAGCGCGAATCGGCACTGATGGCGTCCATGCTGCGCGATGTCGAGCGCGGCGGGCCGACCGAAGCGGATCACATCCTGGGCGACATGGTCGGCCGCGCGCAGGCCAAGGGCGTTGACGCCCCGTTGCTTCGTCTCGCCTACTCGCATCTGCAGGCCTACGCCGTCCGCCAGAAAGCGACGGTCAACTGACGCCCGATCGAGCCGTGCAGTGACCTGCCCCCGGCTTTACTGGCACATGCGGCGAATCTCGTTTTCCTTGATCGCCAGTTCGACTTGCAGCAGGACGGCCTCGACGTCGGCAAGGCGTTCATCGAGCTCGATGCGGCCGGTCAGGGGCAGTTCCGGGGTCAACACACCGCTTTCATAGCGCGCCCAGATCTCCTTGCCGAACTGGGTTTCCTTGAGTGTCGGGGCGAAGGCGCTGAAGTAGGTGCGCAGATTGACCACGTCGCGTTCGAGCATTTCGGCGGCGTTGCTGTTACCGGCGGCATCGATGGCTTGTGGCAAATCGATGATGACCGGCCCGCCTTCACCAACGAGGATGTTGTATTCGGAAAGGTCGCCGTGTATGACGCCGGCGCACAGCATGCGCACCACCTGGTTGACGAGCATGCCGTGATACTCCAGCGCCAGCTCTTCAGTGAGTTCGACATCGTTGAGCCGCGGTGCCGCATGGCCGTCGGCATCGACCACCAGATCCATCAGCAACACGCCCTCGAAACAGATATGCGGCTGTGGAACCCGCACCCCGGCGGCGGCTAGCCGATACAGGGCGTCGACCTCGGCATTTTGCCAGACCTCTTCCTGCATCTTGCGCCCGTAGCGACTGCCTTTCTCCATGGCGCGCGCCTGCCGGCTGTTCTTGACCTTGCGGCCTTCCTGATAGGACGCGTTATTGCGGAAGCTGCGTTGATTGGCTTCCTTGTACACTTTGGCGCAACGGATGTGTTCGCCACAACGAACGACGTACACGGTGGCTTCCTTGCCGCTCATCAGTTGGCCGATTACCTCATCTACGAGGCCTTCTTCAACCATTGCGGCGAGTCTTTTTGGCGTTTTCATGGGGTTGTTCTGATTTGATTTGCCCGCGTAAGCGGGTGTAACTGCTGCACGTTATACACGCAGCAGCACAATTTTCAGCGGTGCTTGCCCGTTAGGACTGGGGAAGTCGGCTTCCGGTTCAATCCACTCGACCTCACGAATCGCCCGCCCGGCTTTGCGTGCGCTGCGTTCGAGCAGATCGAGCCAGGCTTCGCGCGAGACTTCGGCGACGTTGTTGCAGCAGATCAGCGTGCCGCCTTCGGCCGTGCACAACAATGCCGGTTTGAACAGCGCGGCGTAGTCGTTGACCAGATCGACGACGCCAAACGGGCTTTTGGCGTAGCGCGGTGGGTCGAGGAACACGACGTCGAACTGGTGTGCCTCCATTTTGGGGAAGGGAGGCATGCGTTTGCCGCGCACCATCTGCGCCTGCCCTTGCCCGGAGAGCTGGCGCAGGGCGGCAAAGGCGTCGCTTTTGACAAAGCGCACACGGATCGGCAACTCATTGAGCCGCGCATTTTCCTTGCCGATGGCAATGCTCGATTCGGAAAAATCGACATTGACCACATGCGACGCGCCGGCCTTGGCGGCGGCAATGCCGACGCCGCAGGTATAGGCGAAGAGGTTGAGCAGCGACTTGCCGGCGATGTCCTGCATTACCCGGCGGCGACCGGCACGCAGATCGAGGAACAGCCACGGATCCTGCCCGGCGTGACGCGCCTGAAAGCGGTAATTGACGCCCATCTCCTGGAACTGGCGCGGCTCGTGGGCGGCAGCGATCTGCTCAGTCGGCAGCGCGTTGGAAATTCGCGAGTTGGACTGGCTGCGGTCGTTATAAAACACCGGCAGGCCGGGAAAGGCGCTGGCGTAGAACGCTTCAAGCGCGGTCAGATCGGCCGGCGGCAGCGGGCGGTGAAAGGTCTGCACCAGCAGCGTGTCGCCGTAGCGATCAACGGTTAGCCCGGTTTCGCCTTCGACACTGCCGTGGAAAAGCCGGTAGGCGCTGGTTTGCTCGGCGTACAGTTGCTCAAGCAGGGCGCGGCGTGCGGCAAGGGCGGTGGCCAGAAGGTCGGGGAGATTGGCGGACATTGTGATTCCTCATGCGTCGGTTCCCGCCGTGGAGGCGGGGTGCGACATGATACAGGCAGAATGCGTCGGCCTAACGCGACATCGAAATCACCGGCTGCGTTTCCGACTCGGAGACCAGCACCGTCAACAGGTTGGTGGCGAGGCGGATTCGATCCACATCCGAGAGTACGACCACGCCGTCGGCCTGCAATTTGTCCAACGCCATTTTGACCATGCCGACGGCACCTTCGACAATGAGTTGACGGGCCGCGATCACTGCAGCGGCCTGTTGTCGGCGCAGCATGGCCGAGGCAATTTCCGGCGCGTAGGCGAGGTGGGTGATCTTGGCTTCGATGATTTCCAGACCGGCCAGTTCGACGTGCAGCTGGATCGTTTCGGTGAGCATCTGCGCCACGGCGGCGAGATCGCCGCGCAGCGAGTTGCGCCCGTGCTGATCGCCGTCGTAGAAGCGTGTGCTGCTCACGGCGCGGATCGCTGATTCGCCCTGGATGGCAAGGAAGGCGGCGTAGTCCTCAACTTCAAAGCTGGCCTTGGCGGTGTCGTTCACGCGCCAGGCGATGACGGCGGCGACCTCGATCGGATTGCCGGCCATGTCATTGACCTTGAGCGTCGGGGTGTTGAGATTGACCACGCGCAGCGAGATGTTCTGCCGTTTGCTGAAGGGGTTGAACCAGAAGAAGCCGCCTTCGCGAATGGTTCCGGAATAGCGTCCGAAGAAGATCAGCACGCCGGCAATATTGGGTTGCAGAATGACGAAGCCCTTGCTCATGAGCCCGAGCAACAGAAGGCCGATAATGGCCATTACCGGCGGCTCACCGCGATGCAGCACGCTGCCGAGAAAAAGCCAGATGACGCCCGCCAGAGCCAGCAGCCACAGAAACAGCGCCAGCCAGCCGGAGATGTAATGCGCTTCTTTTTCAGAGATGATCTCGTCGCTCATTTTTCCGCTCCCTTAAAATTTGTGGCGCTATTATCCCCTTTGAAAGTTCGCCTATCCGTGTTTCGCGATTGCTATAAACCACTTGACGACTATCTCGGGAGGCAAAGGACAATCTCATAACAGGTCCTTGAGTCGCAGGATCCTCCCACGAGCCCTGCGGCAACTCCCAGAACCGTTCTTGAACCGGGTAGCGGTACTGCTCCACGAGGACTATCGACCCGTCCGAAACGGCAGCAATAACCGAAAAGTCGGGCTTCTCGACGACACCGTAGAGGCCGGAGCTTCCATCGGCGCGGACGATTGTGTCTTCGCGCACGGTCATCCAGCGATTCTTGTAGACGACCTTGGTTCCGGCGGTCTCGATTTCAGGTTTCACCACGGTGGAAGCCTCCCAGCAATTAATTGAGTGACGTTTGACGCGCTCGGACGCCGCGCAAAGCGAATTGTGCAGGGAAACGTGGCTGCTTCGACGTCCCGCTCGACAGCCCTGTCAAGCCTCAATGCTCGGAGAGCGCGAGATTGGCTCCGAGGCCTGCGAAAGCCGCAGTGAAGCCACGACGCAGCCAGGCTTGGGCGCGGGGTGACTCGATGACGACCGTGCGGAAGGTGTGGGCGAGGAACCCGTAGGCGACAAATACCACGAACGTCATTGCCATGAAGACGCTGCTCAGGATGAGCATTTGCGTGAGCGGCGAAGTGGCGGCAGGTTCGACGAACTGTGGCAGGAACGCAAGGAAAAAGAGGGTAAGTTTGGGATTCAGGATGTTAAGAAGAAACGTTTTGACCATGAGGCTCGTCGCCGAACTTGCCGAAGGCGTGCTCTCAACGACAAAAGCCGTCTTGTCTTTCCACGTTACGAATGCCAGATAGAGCAGGTACGCGACACCTGCGAACTTAAGCGTCTGAAACGCGACAGCGCTGGTGTGCATAACGGCCGCCAGCCCTAGAACCATAGCCAACAAGTGCGGCACGATACCTGCCGTACACCCGATCGCAGCGAAGACGCTTGCTCTACGTCCCTGAGTGAGTCCTGTTGAGATGGTGACCACCACCCCGGTGCCAGGTATCAGAACGACGATGAGTGAAGTGATAAGGAACTCAAGTGTGATCATGTGATGTATTTCCTTTGTGTGCGAGAAGAAGAGTCTGGGGCTTTACGTTTGACATGAGCGACCGAAGGCTGGCGAGAACCCATAAGCTTAGTTTTTGGGGCAATTCGGTTGATTGGAGGACTAAGCACGGCTTTCACGAAACAGCTCAACGAGCGCCCGAACTTCCTCACTGAAACGCAGGAATTCTTCGTTTTCGAGCAGATCACGAGAACGAAGCGCAGCGATTTGGGCAAATGCCGTCGAACGTCTGGGGTTATCGAATACTTGCGCCATTTCCTTGTCTCGACGTTGGACAGCCTCGTACAAGGCAAGATAGCGCTGATGCGGGGTTCTTGACCCATCTGTAGCAATGCTCTCGACATCCGACAACACGCGCTGACAGAAGCGATTAAGCGCGACTTCGTGCAATTGCCTCAGCACCTTCCAGTCCGCTTCACGAATATCTCTAGCCATAATTCTCAACGCATAAAATAGCAACAGTAGCGCAGACTGACCATGGCTACAAGGACTAACGCAAGAGCGCCTAAGCACTTCGAACTGCGACGATCATAAGAGGATCAGCGGCAAGAGGCGAGTGGTGGGAGGGTCGCTTTTCAGAAATTGAGGATGATCAGATTCAGTCATCTGGATTCGTTGGATACGGCATGATTATCCGATCGTAAGCATGGATGCTGTTGTCCTGATATAAAAATGCCATTAGGCTACCTGTTTCTGGATATCTCGAATACAAATAGTCAGGTATTACCTCCGACAAAATGGTTCGGTACTCTCTAGCTTCACGGTCTTGACGTGGCACCCGGCTTTGCAGCCTTGAGTCGCCCACACCGCGGAAATAATGCGCGCCAGCACGCATCGTATGTACTGGCACCCCGCCGTTCTCGCGACGCTGAATTGCTGGAAAGGCGACACCCAACGGAGCACAACAGGAGTGGTGTGCGAAACGAACTGAAACATCCTGTTTGATCCTATATTTCCGGAGAATTCCTTTGAACACCAAGCTATATGTCGGCAAATTGAGTTACAGCGTCAACAACGACGGCCTCGAACGAATGTTCGCGTCGTATGGAGCAGTTCGCTCAGCGGAAGTCATCATGGACCGCGAGTCTGGGCGCTCGAAAGGTTTTGGCTTCGTCGAAATGGGCTCACCAGCAGAGGCTCAGGCGGCGATTGCCGGACTCAACGGAAAGAACGAGGAGGGCCGAAGCTTGATCGTTAACGAAGCGCGCCCCCTGGAACCAAGAAGGCCGAGCAGCGACTTTAATGGCCGAAACGGTGGGCAACGGAACCCGCAACTCGGCCAGGGCAGGAATCGGCTCTGACCGGATCACCGGCATTGGTCGGCGTGCGTCCTGGCGGCTGAGGTCAAGCGAGCCACCGGGAGACCAGGGTGCCTGCGAACGTGCAAAAACACGATCACAGCGCTCCACGCCCACCGGTTCCGGAAGATTGCGATGACCAAGGATGGAAGTGCGGCGTCGCGTCAGAATTTTCAGTCATAACTGAGAACACTTACCAATGCAAAATCAACTCCAGCACAACGATCGCGCCCTCCCCATCAAATTCGCGGGGAAAATGACCTACGCCTATTACGACGATCTGGAAAGAAGGGTTCTTAATGCCATGAGAGCCCATAAAACCCTGGCGATTGACCTTTCGGAGGTCACCGAAATCGATTTGTGTGGCATTCACTTGGTCGGACGGCTTCAAAGCACGGGTGTAATTGTTGCTGTTTCGCCAGTCGTGGAACAGGCATCAAAGCGTTGGTTTATAGCGCTCAGCGCTACCCCCTTGACCGAGCCGCTGGAAATAAACGTTTAGAGATGCGCCCGGCAAGCAAGAAAAGAGAGCCGTAGGTTAATGGTGCTATGGCGCGTTCTTTTTGCCGAATAGCAACCAAAACACCGTTATTGCTACGCCCACCGATGACCTTGATTCACCAACCAGCGAAAATTTTGCACCAAAACTTGCAAGGAGGTTTGTCATGGCAGACAGCAAACTGGAAGTGATACCAACCCCCGCAACTCCCTCGGTCCTGGGAGAACGCGCTTTTTTTAACGTCCCGGAATCGGTAAGGCCCAACAAGATTTTGGGGCAGCGCCGCACTGCGCTCGAAACGTCCTGCCCCCGTTACGTCAGTGTTTTTGACTTCCAACCTGACAGCAATGCCACCTGCACCCAGTGACAAATGACGACGAGGTACCCGCCGCCTAACGCTGACCGGATATCCGCGCCATTAATCTCTGCGGACTGACAATCTCTCTCCAACTCGGTTTGCTTAATCCACCACCGAGCGCACCAGAAAGGGCCGAGAAGAATACCGAGGCCCCGACCCGAATCGAATAGGCCGCCTGCCCGGAAAATGGGGTTTTGTGCGGATTGATCTCCACGACCAGCGCGCCATTTTCCTTTGCCAGTATTGGAAGGCTTGCCGCAGGATGAACGCTCGCCGAAGTGCCCACGGAGAAAAAGATGTCAGCTTCAAGGGTGGTTTTTACGACAAGAGAGAACTGATCCTTGTTGAGCGGCTCCCCAAACCAAACCACGTCGGGGCGCGTTGGCGCGCCACAGGACGGACAACGGCGCGCTGCCGACTGACCCGCCTGCCACGCATCGACGAACCCGCAGTGATGATGGCAACGAATGCGCAAGGTGCTGCCGTGAATCTCGAAGACCCGGGCGCTGCCGGCGGCTTGATGCAAACCAT
This sequence comes from Rhodocyclaceae bacterium, assembly GCA_031398685.1. Taxonomy (GTDB): domain Bacteria; phylum Pseudomonadota; class Gammaproteobacteria; order Burkholderiales; family Rhodocyclaceae; genus Propionivibrio. The sequence continues at coordinate 8,606 of JANNNT010000719.1, forward strand.
CGATATTCTGCGTGATGACGGTCACCCGGGCGTTCGGTAATAACCACTCAAGGGTAGCGATTCCCTCGTGCCCAGCATTGGGACGCATCGCGGCGAATAAAGCGCGCATGGCTTCATGCCATGCCCAGACCTTGTCCGGATCCTCTTCGAACCCTCCGATGCTGACCACGTCCTCCGGGTTGGAGTTGGCCCACAAGCCGGTGGCGCCGTCGCGGAAGGTCGGAATGCCGCTGTCCGCTGAAAGGCCTGCGCCGGAGAAGATGACGATCTTCCTTGCTTGCGACAAGGGTTTCAGGAGATCAGCGATCATGTTATTCATGGCGTTGTTTTTGTTCTGAACCAAAACAAGATTACACGCCGCCGAAACAGGCATCCGCAATACTGGAAAGTTGGTATCCGGGCCGCACCAAAACCCGCTACGTGATGTTCACTGGCCGCGTTCGTTGGGGCAAGGGCAGATGCGTGTGTCGATGACGTGTACAGGAGACAACATGCGGCTGGAGGAAGTCGATGATGGCGTGCGCAGCCTGTTGCGGACCGCTCAGACTCGACCGGCTAGCTCTTCGGCTTTGGCACGTACGGTTCAACCAGGTCTTGCTCGGCGGGATGATTCCTCGCCACAACCGCGCGAGCCGGCTCGGTTTCGCCCAGGTTGATTGCCTCATGAGGAACGCCAGGAGGCACAAAGAGAAAGTCGCCGGCTAGACTGATAACCTCGTGTTCAAGCTCGGCGCCCCACCGCGTGGAAACGGTTCCCTCCAGCACATAGATACCCGTCTCGTAGCCGAGATGAACATGCGGTTGTGCGCGCCCGCCCGGCGGGATGACAACCAGGTGCATTGACAACCCCGAAGCGTTCACCGTTTGGCCGGAAATACCCACGAAGTAGGGTAAACGCTGCGTCGTCATAACCTCCCGGTCGGGACGGACGCTTTGGACTTTGCGTGATTGCTCGTTCATCGAAGTTCTCCACTCTGAAATGGCGAACACGCAGTCTGTCTATCCAATCGCACCAGCGAAAATGGTCAGGCATCCCAACGTTCGAGGTCAGTGGCGCTGCTCGGCTTTGTCGCGCGGCGTCTTCTGCACCGGAGGGTTAGGCCTCAGATCCACCGGCGAGTTCGGCTCTTGTAGGCGAGGAACGCTGCACCGAACTTCACCGCCAGGATCCGTTCTTCCGGAATGATCTGAAAACGCGTGACGTACGCCGCAAACAGGACTGGGCCCAGCCACTCAACCCAGGAGCCCAGACGTACCGCGTAGGCGATGAGAAGCAGCAACAGGCTCAGATACATCGGATTGCGCGTAATCCGAAAGATGCCACCGGTGACAAGTATTGACGCGCGGGACGGGTCAAGGGGGTTGATCGTGGTCCGCGCGAGGCTGAAGCTGGCGAAGGCCAACAGCGCAATGACTGCACTGAGTTGAGCGAGGCGGATGCCAACTTCGGCAAGGACCGGCGACGTGTCGATCACAACTTGGGCCGTGCGTGCGTACAGCTTCATCATGCCGCCGGCAGCAATCGCGATAAATGGGGCCGGAATTCTGGTGTCGAGTTTATGCATGTCGTGTGTCTCGAGGCTTAACGGACTTACCCGGCTGGCGCGGGTTTATCGCGCAGCGTCCAGCGACCGAAGGAAGCGAGGTCGACCGCCAGGTTGGACTGGCTTGAAGAAGGCGCTGGTTTCTCGGCGTGACTTTGAAGCACCAACCGTGAAACCCGCACCTCCGAAAACGGGCGTAAATGCCGGGACGCCACCTGAACGACACGCGAAACGGGTGACACCGCAAGGCGTTGAGCCAGCGCCGACGGTAAACGAAACGGAGTTGCCAGAAGCGCTGGACAAAACTGACCCGCCACGGCGGGGCGGGGACGAAAGAGAAAACCGCCCGCGAAAATGGAAAGTGAAAAACACGACCGGCTTAAAACCCGCATGGAACGGCGATCTTCGGGCACGAAGCGTTGCGGCCCAATAAAGACGGGCGTTGCAGGCTGATGTGCATTGAGGAAGCGGCCGTTGCTCACGAATACTTCACCGTAATGTAGATAAGAGCAACCAGCAAGGCGAAAAAGAGAAGCCCGACAATCACCTGACAAACACGCACCCAGCGATGACGTTTGGCTGCTCTGCTGATGGCCACGTCAGCAGATGCAGCGACTGCTAGCTCAATAATGTCATCGATCATGGTGTGGACTAACGAATGAAAGGGACTTCCCCGTCCCGAGGAAGCGGAGTTGAGGGCGCACGGCAACGAAGTGCCAAAATGGTGATTCTGAAGTCGTCCATTTACAAACCACGAAAGGGGAAGTCCATGAGCATTATCAGGGTAGGAATCGATCTGGCCAAGAACATCTTTGCGGTTCACGGCGTGGATGAAAACGG
>JANNNT010000005.1:0-3723 GCA_031398685.1 Rhodocyclaceae bacterium
ATCGCCGTGGGCACCCAGCAGCGCATCAGCCACCTGCCCGACGTGCCCACTGTGGCCGAAATGGGCTACAAGGATTTTGAGACCTCGCAGTGGTACGGCATTCTCGCGCCGGCCGGCACGCCGGCGGATGTGGTGAAGCGCCTGCAGGAGGAGTCGCTCAAGGCCCTCAAGTCCTCGGCCGTGACGGAACGTTTCGCCTCCGACAATGCTGTGGGTGGTGGCGGGTTACCTGCTGAATTTGCGGCCTTCATCGCGCGCGAACAGAAGATCTGGAGCGACATCGTCAAGCGGGCCAACATCAAGGCCGACTGAGTCCTCGCGCGCTCAGTACAGAAGATCCACACCTTCCCAGGCGCCTGACCCGACCAACTCCTTCACGGTTTCCTTGAGTTCGGCACGCACGGCTGCAGCTGCTGGTGACAGTCGCTCCGGCACGACGGAATACAGGTAGTTCTGCCGTTTCATGTTGGCGTCCGAGATGGCGAGGCAACGCCAGCCTTCGCGCAGCTTGCCGGCCAGCAGGGCTGCGGCCATGGGCTTGATCGTTGCCCCCATGCCTTCGTACACGCAGGCCATCAGCAGCGACAGCGAGTCGATCTCGGCAACCACCTGCGCGGTCAGATTGCGCTGCTCGAACTCAGCCGTGATGCGCCGGCGCAGGCCATGGATGCCGGTGGGCAGGATCAGCGGCAACTGGGCTGCTTCCGCGATGCTGAGCTTGACGCGCCGCTCTGCCACCAGGTTGCTGTGCGTCGGCAGCAGCACAAACAGCTCTTCCTCCACCAGAGGGTCGGCCGGCAGCTCGGGAATGGCGTCGCGCCCGAACAGAATGACCAGGTCGAGTTGGCCGAGCTGCATCATCTGCCGCAGGTGCCCGCTCATGCCCTCGACCACGTTAAGCACGATGCCGGGGTATTTTTCGCGGATTCTGCGCACAAAGGGCACGCCCACCGCGCAGATGGTGGTGGCTGCCAGACCGACCGAGACCATGCCGTGCACCGTGCCGGCTTCCTGGCGCGCCACCGACAGCGCCTGGTCCAGCTGGCGCAGCATGAAGCGCGCATGGTGGTGCAGCGCCGTGCCGTTTTCGGTGGGCGTGACGCCTTTGGAGGTGCGGATCAGCAGCGGCTTGCCCACTTCGGCTTCCAGCTTGGCGAGTTGCTGGCTCAGCGCCGGTTGCGCAATGTAAAGCTGCCGTGAGGCCTTGGCCAGGCTGCCGCTTTCAATGATCTGCACAAAGTACTTGAGTTGTCTGAGGTCCATGAACGGTCTCCGGGTTGCGATGTTGGAGCATATAAGAAATAGCTATAGCCCATCTCGGAAAACGGTATTTTCCCTTTGCCACCCATCTTTCTAAAATTCACCAGCCATCAAAAATTTGGCCGCTTCGGCCATTACAAAGGAGACAAAGACATGGAACAAGACAACAAGGCTGGCATGGACGCATTGCAGTCGCCGCTGCGGCGCAGGGCATTGACAGCCGGTGCGGCGATCGCAGGCGCCTCGGCTCTGGGGCTGCCGACGCTGGTCGGCGCGCAGGCTGAAAAAATCAGGATCGGCCACCTGACCCCACTGACAGGCTTCCTCGGTGCGCTCGGCGACTACGCCGTACAGGGCATCAAGATGGCCACCGAGGAAATCAACGCCGACGGGGGTGTCCTGGGCCGCCAGCTCGAACTCATCAGCGAGGACTCGGTCAACCCGCAGACGGCTTCCAGCAAGGCGCAGCGCATGATTGAGCGCGACAAGGTGACGGTGTTGATGGGCGAGATCAACTCCGCCTCGGCGCTGACCATTGCGCAGGTCGCCGCCCGCAACAAGACCCTGTTCATGAGCATAGGCGCGCGTTCGGACGCGTTGCGCGGCAAGGACTGCAACCGCTACACCTTCCACGTCGACATCCCGGTAACGGTGATGGTCAACGCCGCTGGCGAGGCGCTGCTGCGCGAAGGCATGGTCAAGGGCAAGAAGGTGTATGCCCTGACCTCCGACTACCTGTTCGGCCACGACCTGTCGCGCCAGGCCAAGCGCTTTTTCGCTGCCAATGGCGGCACGGTGATCGGTGACGAGCTGGTGCCGACCGACCTGACCGACTTCAGCGCGCAGCTGCTCAAGATTCGCCAGGCCAGACCCGACCTCATTGCCACCAACCTGGGCGGCAACCAGGTGACCAACTTCGTCAAGCAATATGCCGAGTTCGGCCTGCAGTTCCCGGTGGTCGGCTTTAACCTGAACACGGCCGACGCCTGGGCAGCCGGCGAGGGCAACCTCGGCGGTATCTGGCCGACGGTCTGGCATCACGAACTCAAGACGCCGGGTTCGCAGGCCTTCGTGGAGAAATTCACCAAGAAGTACGGCCGCATCCCCGAGAACCATGCCTGGATCGAGTATGTGTCGCTCAAGATGATGGCCCAGGCCATGACCGCCACCAAGTCGACCGACAGCGAGAAGCTGATTGCCTACTTCGAGTCGGAAGCCCAGTTCGATGTGCTGAAGGCGCGCAAGGCCTACTTCCGAAGCTGGGACCACCAGCTGATGCAGGAGGCCTATCCCTTCACGGTGAAGGCCAAGGGCCAGTCCAAAAACAAGCAGGATTTCCTGCAATTCGGCGAGGCCGTGCCGGCAGCCAACGAGTCGCTGGAGAAGCTCGCGCCACCGAAATCGGAGAGTGCCTGCAAGATGTGAGTCAACTGGCAGGCTGCCCGGCGTAGCTCCGGGCCCTCCTGTGCGAGACGTCTGCGCGCCATGCCGGCGCGCAGACCGGCGTTTCTCCCTCTGTCTGGATAGCCATGGAAATCATGTTTTTGCTGGAGCAGGTCGTCAACGGCCTGGTCCTCGGCGGGTATTACCTCCTGCTGGCGTTGGGCCTGTCCCTGATCTTCAGTGTCGGCGGCATCGTCAACCTGGCGCATGGGGCGTTTTATGCGCTGGGCGCCTACCTGTCGCTGGAAGTCATCAAATACACCGGCTTCGGCGGCAGCATCTTCGTCACGCCTTTGCTGGTGAGCCTGCTGGGCATCCTGTTCGAGCGCTACCTGCTGCGCCGCTTCTACACCGCAGACCCCATCCTCAGCTTGCTGGTCACCTTCGGTCTGGCGCTGGTGGCCGAGCAGGCGTTACGCATGATCTGGGGCTCGGCCCCGCTTCCCTCCACCATGCCGCCAGAATTCAAGGGCAGCGTGATTCTGGGCGAATTCATGTTTTCCAGATATCGGCTCTTCATCCTGGGTGTGGTCACCGTGGTCATGGGCGGCATCTGGCTACTGCTGCACAAGACGTCCTTCGGACGCGTGGTGCGCGCGGGTATGCAAAAACCTGACATGGTGGCGGTGCTGGGCATCAAGCTGCAACCATACATGACGGCTGTTGTGATGCTGGGCGTGGCCACGGCAGCCCTTGGCGGCGTGTTGTTCGGCCCGATTGCCATTGTGCATCCGGCCATGGGCCTGGAGATCATGACCGTGGCCTTCGTGGTGGTGGTGATCGGCGGCCTGGGCAGCTTCTGGGGTGTGGTGCTCGCCGCTTTGCTGGTGGGCGTGGTACGCGGCATCACCACGCACTTCCTGCCGGCAGCCAGCGAAGCCTCCATGTACGTGTTGATGTTCCTCGTGCTGATGTTCAGGCCGCGCGGTCCTCAAGAGTTGGACGCGCGGCCACAAGATGATCCTTGAAGCCAATCCTACTTTTCGCGAGAGTTACTTTGATTCGGCGCCTGGCAATGAT
>JANNNT010000043.1:0-2897 GCA_031398685.1 Rhodocyclaceae bacterium
ACGAAGTCATGGAGCGCGCACGGAAATCGGACGTCGCCCTGGTTTCCTGTGCCGATCTGATGCTTAAAACACAACTGACAAGCATTGACAGTGTTTCCGGACGGCTCCGGGAACTCAGTACGATTGGGGCCATTGGTGAAATCCTGGGGACTTTCCTGGATGCCAACGGAGTGCCCGTCGATCATGCGCTCAACCACACCGTTATCGCCATGCCACCGGCTGACTTGAAAGCCATCCCGCACAGCATCCTGGTTTCGGGAGGCATCTACAAGGCCGGCATCATCAAGGCCATACTCTCGGCCGGCTACGTGAATTGTCTGGTCACCGACGAGGCCGTGGCACAGCGTCTTCTGTCGCATCTCCGCTGAAGTAGCGCTGCTCCGGCTCAAGACGCGTTCCTGATGCACGATTGCCGGCTTGTTTTCCGCCGCAAGCCTCCGGCGCCAATCCAGAAATCGCCATAAAAAAACCGGCCGCCAAACCAAACGGTTCAGCGGCCGGGTGTATTTTTTGACGTGATGCTTGACCGTCAAAAAGCTCCCTGAACTTATCCGGCGTTCGCAGGTAAACGCTTAGTCACCAGCGAACATCAGGCCACTCAGCGCGCCAACAAGCGCGTGTAGATGATGCCAATTGCCGTTGCCCCGGCATCGGGGAAACTGATGCTGCGGTCGCCAACGTAACTGGCACGGCCTTTGGTTGCCGCAATCAGCTTGGTGTTTTCGCCGCCTTGAACCGCTGCCGCAGCGCCCTTTGGCAGCGCAACCGCAAAAGTTTCGCCGGCGGCAGCGCTGGCCTTGATCGACTCGACGGCCGGAATCAAGGCATCCAGCAGCGTCTTGTCGCCGAGTTTGGCTCCGCCACGCTTCTGAACGGCGTCGATGGCGGCCTGCACCATCTCGCCCAGCTCGACCAGATTGAGCGTTTCCTTGCCCTGGGCGGACTTGCCCATGGCGCGGAAGGCTGAACCCCAGATCGGGCCTGAAGCACCACCGCAATGCTCGGTGATGATCATGCCGCAGTCTTTCAGGAAGGCTCCAATGTCGTCCCGGCTGTGCTTATCCCACTCTGCCTTGACAACCTTGAAGCCCTTGGCCAGAGACATCCCGAAGTCGCCGTCACCGGCGGCAGAATCCAGCTCGCAGAAAGGCACTTCATTCTCGATAACGATGTCGCACATTGAAGAAATTGTGCCGATCACCTGGTCTTTTGTGAAAGTTTCCATGCTGTCCTCTTAGATCTTCAGTGCGGGTGTATCGGCTGGTGCGTCGAGGAGTGCCTTGGTCTGAGCATCCAGACGCAGAACGGTAATCGAAGCACCCGCCATATCGATGGCCGTCATGTAATTTCCAACGAAGGTTCGGTGGATCTTCAGGCCTTTGGCTTCCACACACCTGGCCACTGCATTGTTAAACAGATACAGTTCTTGCAGCGGTGTGGCACCGAGACCGTTGATCATTACGGCCACTTCGTCACCGGCGACGAAGGGCACGTCGCCAACGATCTGGCTTACCATACGCTCCGCCAGAACACTTGCGCTTGACACTTTTTCGCGCGCGATGCCCGGCTCACCATGGATGCCCACGCCAAACTCGATTTCGTCCTCACCCAAAGCAAACGTGGGGCTGCCCTTGGCCGGGACGGTGCAGGAATTGAGGGCGAAGCCGAGGCTGCGCACGTTGGCGATCACTTTTTCGGCAACGGCCTTGACCTCCGCAAGATCCATTCCCTGCTCGGCCGCGGCACCCGCAATCTTGTGTACGAAGACGGTGCCGGCCACGCCACGACGCCCAACGGTGTAGGTGCTGTCCTTGACCGCGACATCGTCGTTGACATAAACGCGAGCGACCTTGATGCCATCATCTTCCTCGGCCATTTCGGCGGCGGCATCAAAGTTCATGCAGTCACCCGAGTAATTCTTGACAATGAGCAGCGTGCCTTTTTCAGTCTGCGTCTGCAGGATGGCGTTGTAGACCTGAATGGTGGAGGGCGAAGCAAACACATCTCCACACACGGCAGCGTCCAGCATGCCCGTGCCCACGAAACCACCGTGCGCCGGTTCATGGCCGCTGCCGCCACCGGAGATCAGGCTGACCTTCCGCTTGTTGACCTGGACACGGCTGAGCACCTTGTACTTCCTGTCGAACGCCAGTTGCGTCGGATGGGCCTTGACCATGCCATCGCACATCTCGATGACAAGGTCTTCGACCTTGTTCAGAATCTTCTTCATGCATGTGCTCCCAGCTTGTCGGCGGCGTAGAGCGCGCCGTAGACCATCTGCGCCGTGACGGCGAACGGCATGTTGTGAATGGTCTCGCCTTCAGCCGTCGCGCCGACGGCCACTTTCATGACTTTCTCGGGCGTCACTTCCTTGACCCCGAGGTCGGCCAGGCAGGTGGGCAGACCAACCGACTGGCAGTACTTGATGGTGCGGGTCAGTTCTTCTGCAGGGGCGTTTTCAAGAACCAGTTGAACGATCGCGCCGAACGCCACTTTTTCGCCGTGGAACATCTTGTGGGTTTCTTCGAGAACGGTCAGACCGTTATGAATCGAGTGGCAGGCGGCCAGGCCGGAGCTTTCAAAACCAAGGCCGGAGAGCAGGATGTTGGCTTCGATGATGTTTTCCAGCGCCATCGTGACGACCTTGGCTTCGCAAGCGGCCTTGGCCTTCAGGGAATCCTCCATCAGGGTTTTGTAGCACAACTCGGCGATGGCGATCGCCGCCATGGTGCTATTACCCTTGGATGCATTCTTGGTCGTCTCGGCCAAAATGCTCGCCGAATACCCCGCCTTCGTGCGCCTCTACGACGTCCTCCAGCTCGACGGCGAAGACCTGCGCCCGCTCGCCTGGACCCAGCGTCGCGCCCGCCTCGAAGCGCTCCTGCCGCGCCTGCCCG
>JANNNT010000070.1:0-4638 GCA_031398685.1 Rhodocyclaceae bacterium
CGTACAAGGACCGCGGCGGCAAGTATCAGGGACAGGTCGGCGTGACCTTGCCAAAAATATAATGGGGCCCTTGGGAGGCCGGCGTGAGGAGATCGCGCCTCACGCTTGGCTCCCTGGCCCGCTCTTTCAACTCCTCACGGATTTACATCATGCATTTTCATTTCCCCATCATCATCATCGACGAAGATTTTCGTTCCGAGAATGCCAGTGGCCTCGGCGTCCGGGCGCTCGCCGAAGCCATCGAGAAGGAGGGCATGGAAGTGCTCGGCGTCACCAACTACGGTGACCTGACCTCCTTTGCCCAGCAACAAAGCCGCGCTTCGGCATTTATTCTGTCGATTGACGATGAGGAATTCAGCGCCGATGAGGCCGACAAGACCATCGCCGAGCTACGTGCCTTTGTGAATGAAATTCGCTGCCGCAACGAGGATATTCCGATCTTTCTGTACGGCGAAACACGTACGTCGCGCCATATCCCGAACGATGTGCTGCGTGAGCTGCATGGCTTCATCCACATGTTCGAGGATACCCCGGAGTTTATCGGGCGCTACGTGGTGCGCGAAGCCAAAACCTATTTGAAGAGCGTTCCGCCCCCCTTCTTCCGCGCGCTGACGCACTACGCGTCGGATGGCTCCTACTCGTGGCACTGCCCCGGGCACCCGGGCGGCGTGGCTTTCCTGAAAAGCCCGGTCGGCCAAATGTTCCACCAGTTCTTCGGCGAGAACATGCTGCGTGCCGACGTGTGCAACGCCGTCGAGGAACTCGGTCAATTGCTTGACCACACCGGCCCGGTGGCGGCATCGGAGCGCAATGCGGCGCGCATCTTCAACGCCGACCACCTGTATTTCGTGACCAATGGCACGACGACCTCGAACAAGATCGTGTGGCACTCGATCGTCGCGCCGGACGACATCGTCGTCGTCGACCGCAACTGCCACAAGTCGATACTGCACTCGATCATCATGACCGGCGCCATCCCGGTTTTCCTGATGCCGACACGCAACCATTACGGCATTATCGGACCGATCCCCAAAGAAGAATTCCTTTGGGAAAACATCCAGAAAAAGATCGCCGCCAATCCGTTTGCCCGCGACAAGAACGCCAAGCCGCGTGTGCTGACGATTACCCAGAGCACCTACGACGGCATTCTCTACAATGTCGAAGAAATCAAGGAGATGCTCGACGGCAAGATCGACACCCTGCACTTCGACGAAGCCTGGTTGCCGCACGCCGCTTTCCATGATTTCTATGGGGACTATCACGCCATCGGCGCCGACCGTCCGCGTTGCAAGGAGTCGATGGTTTTCGCGACACAGTCGACGCACAAGTTGCTGGCCGGACTGTCGCAGGCTTCGCAGATTCTGGTGCAGAACTCGGAAACCCGGGAACTCGACCGCGATATTTTCAACGAGGCTTATTTGATGCACACCTCGACTTCGCCGCAGTACGCCATCATCGCCTCCTGCGATGTGGCGGCGGCGATGATGGAGGCCCCGGCGGGTAAGGCACTGGTTGAGGAATCGATCGCCGAAGCACTCGATTTCCGCCGTGCCATGCGCAAGGTGGACGAAGAGTGGGGTGTCGACTGGTGGTTCAAGGTGTGGGGGCCGGACGATCTTTCCGAAGAGGGCATTGAAGAGCGCGAGGCCTGGATGCTCAAGCCGGGCGAGCGCTGGCACGGCTTCGGTCAGTTGTCCGACGGCTTCAACATGCTCGACCCGATCAAGGCCACCGTCATTACTCCGGGCCTCGATGTGGACGGCGATTTTTCCGACTCGGGAATTCCGGCGGGCATTGTGACCAAGTATCTGGCCGAGCATGGCGTTATCGTTGAAAAATGCGGCCTTTACTCGTTCTTCATCATGTTTACCATCGGCATCACCAAGGGCCGCTGGAATACGATGGTTACGGAGTTGCAGCAGTTCAAGGATGACTACGACAAGAATCAGCCTTTATGGAAGATTGTGCCCGAATTCGTGGCCAAGCATCAGCGCTATGAACGGATCGGTCTCAAGGATCTGTGTAACGAGATTCATGGGGTGTACTCGGCCAGCGACGTGGCACGACTGACGACCGAAATGTATCTGTCGAACATGGAGCCGGCGATGCGGCCGGCTGACGCTTTCGCCAAGATGGTGCACCGCGAAATTGACCGCGTGCCGATCGACGATCTTGAAGGGCGGATCACCAGCATGCAGGTGACGCCCTACCCGCCGGGTATTCCGTTGCTGATTCCCGGCGAGCGCTTCAACGGAACGATTGTTCGTTACCTCAAGTTCGCACGCGACTTCAACGAGCGGTTTCCCGGCTTTGAAACCGATATCCACGGGCTGGTCAAGGAGATGGTCGGAAACCGGCCGATGTACTCCGTGGATTGCGTGCGCTGATATGTTTTGTGCGTACTGAACAAAACGGCGACCCTGGTCGCCGTTTTGTCGTTGACGGACAGTTAGCGGCGCTGATACACGGCGAACGAAAACACCGGTCCGGAAGTACCCTGCCGAGCCTTGCGCGAAATCTCTTGCCAGTTCTCCGGCAAAACCTCAGGAAAAAATGCATCGCCCGCGAAATCCTGGGCTATTTCCGTCAGATACAGCCGACACGCTACCGGAAACGCTTGCCGATAGAGCTCGGCGCCCCCGATGACGAACACTTCATCGGCTTCCCCAGCCGCTCGAAGCGCTTCTTCGAGCGAGCCCGCAAGGGTAGCGCCGGGGGCTTGATACGCCGGGTTACGGCTAACAACAATATTGTGTCTTCCGGGTAGAGGACGGAAGGAGTCGGGCAGCGATTCCCATGTTTTGCGTCCCATGATGACCGGTTTGCCGCGAGTTGTTTCGCGGAAGTAGCGCATGTCTTCCGGGAGGTGCCAGAGCAGTTGCCCGTCCTTGCCAATGGCGTGGTTCCCGGCAACGGCAGCGATCAGTGAAATCATGGTCTTCCGCATCGCTTTCCGTTTAAACAGCAACCGGCGCCGCGATGTGCGGGTGCGGGTCGTAGCCTTCCAGCGTGAAGTCTTCGAAGCGGAAGGCAAAGATATCCTTGACCCCTGGATTCAGGCGCATGGTCGGCAGGGGGCGGAGGTCACGGGCCAGTTGCACCTGCACCTGATCGAAATGATTGCTGTATAAGTGCGCATCGCCAAAGGTATGTACGAAATCGCCGGGCTGGTAATCGCATACCTGCGCCAGCATCAGCGTGAACAGGGCATAGGAAGCAATGTTGAAAGGAACGCCGAGGAATATGTCGGCACTACGCTGGTAAAGCTGGCAGGAGAGTTTCGGGCGCTGGTCCGCTTCTCCAGGTGCGGCGGGGGCAACATAAAGCTGAAAGAAGGCATGACAGGGCGGCAGCGCCATACTGTCGACATCACTTGGATTCCACGCCGTCACGACGTGCCGGCGTGAGTCAGGATTTTTTTTCAGGCCGTCAATGAGCTGCGTGATCTGGTCTATCTCGCGGCCGTCAGGCGTTTTCCAGTGGCGCCACTGGCGACCGTAGACCGGGCCGAGATCGCCGTTTTCATCGGCCCACTCGTTCCAGATCGAAACGCCGTTGTCTTTCAGGTACGCGACGTTGGTCTCGCCTTTGAGGAACCAGAGAAGCTCGTGCACGATTGACTTCAGGTGCACTTTCTTGGTGGTGAGCAGCGGGAAGCCCGCGTTCAGATCGAAGCGCAGCTGGGCGCCGAAGATGCTGAGCGTCCCGGTGCCGGTGCGATCGCTTTTGCGCGCGCCGTGGTCGAGGATGTCGCGCATGAGATCGAGGTAGGGGCGCATGCGCGGATTATAATCCGCGTCTTCCCGCCCCCGGATTTTTCATGCTCGCCAAACTCGAACAACACCGTTCGCCCCTCGCAGCACCCGACGCTCAACGCGCGCGCCACCTCCTGGTTGTGCTCCAGAAAACCGACAACGGTGCCGCTCTCGACGGCGTGCCTTACGCCGAAGTGCTGGAAGCCGCGCTGAAGCGGCGTAACAAGAAGCTCGGCGATATTGCCAAAGCGGCGATCGCCACCGATCTCGCGCACGGCGCGCTCGTCTCCTGGGTGATGGACGACGCCAGCCGCCCGATGTTCGAGCGGCAGACCGCCATCCGCAAGGCGCTGTCGCCGCTTCTCTCGGAGCACCCGAAGGCGATTACGATCGCGTTATATGGCGACGCGAAGGACAAAGCCTCGGCTGCGGGAATCGCCGTGTACGCCGCGTGGGTGAACGGGGCGAAGCTGCCTACGCGGAAAAAGAAAAGCGAAGGCGAGCCGTTGCAGTCAATACGGATCTACGGTCACGAAGACAAGTCCGGGTATGCCGCTTTGAAGGGGCAGGCCGAAGGCAATGTGCTCTGCCGCGAGCTTACGATGCGGGCCCCGAACGAGCTCACGCCGGGCGCATACCGCAAGCGCATTCTCGAGCTTGCGAAAACCGAGCGCTGGTCCGTCGATGAATTCGACATGAAGCGCCTGCGCAAAATGGGTGCGGGTGCATTCGTCGCGGTGGCGAAGGGCAGCGACGTCGACGATGCGGCGATCGTGCACATCTCGTATCGGCCGCGCGGTGCGAAAAAGAAAATTGCGCTCGTCGGCAAAGGCATCTGCTTCGATACCGGCGGCCATAACCTCAAGCCCGCGAAATACATGGC
>JANNNT010000149.1:0-1713 GCA_031398685.1 Rhodocyclaceae bacterium
ACTGGTCCGCCGAACGTCTTGGCGTGGCGCTTGCCGTCCTCGCCGCGCTCGGCTTCTCGTTCAAGGCGATCTTCGTCAAGCTGGCCTACGCCGTCCCGCAGGCGGTGCCGGTCGACGCCGTGACCTTGCTCTCGCTACGCATGGTGTTCGCGCTGCCGGTTTTCGTCTGGGTCGGTTTGCAGTCTAGCCGGCAGGCCGAGCCGCTTACCCGGCGTGATTGGCTGATGCTCGCCGTACTCGGCATGCTCGGCTACTACGGTGCGAGCATCTTTGATTTTATCGGTCTGCAATACATCACCGCCGGGCTGGAGCGCCTGATCCTGTTCACCTACCCGACCTTGACCGTAATGATCGGTGTGCTGTTCATGGGCAAAACACTGTCGCGGCGCGAGCTGGGGGCGCTGCTGCTCTCGTATGCCGGCATCGGACTGGCCTTTGCGCACGACCTGCAGGTGACCGGCGACACGGCGAAAGTACTACTCGGCGCAAGCTTCGTTTTCGCCTCTTCGCTCTCCTATGCCGCGTATCTGACCGGCAGTGGGCCCATGATCCGGCGCCTTGGCGCGGCACGCTTTAGCGCCCTGGCCACGATCGTTTCGACGCTGGCCACGCTACTGCATTTTCTCGTCGCACAACCGTTTTCAGCGCTGATCCAGCCCTTTCCCGTCTATGCCTACGGCGCGGGGATGGCCTTGTTTTCGACGGTGTTTCCGGTGTTCATGCTGTCCGCCGCGATCCGCCACATCGGGTCGTCCAAGACGGCGCTGATCGGTACCCTGGGTCCGGTGCTGACCATAGTCTTTAGCTGGTGGCTGCTCGGCGAACCGCTTTCGCTGGCACAACTGGCCGGCGTCGGACTGGTGCTGGCGGGGGTTTTTCTGGTCAGTCGTCGCTAACCGGCTATCTCCGCGGAGAGAATGCCGATAGAATTCCCTGGACAAATAATCCAGGGACTCCCGTATGGAACATTCCGCAACCCACGCCGAGGCGCCAGACGTCACGGCTTTCTGGCAACGCCTGCCACTCTTCTTCCGCTACCCGCTGCATTGGGAGCCGCTGCTTTACATGGCCCTGCTGGCGATGGCCACGCTGCTTGGCTTCGTCCTGCCGATCCCGTCGCCATTCGATCATCTGCTGGTACATTTTGGCGTCTGGCTGGCCTTTGTCCGCTACGCCTACAAGACGCTGGACCAGACGGCGCAGGGCTTGCTGACCCCGGAGCAGCATCAGGCGCATGGCGACAAGGAGCGGGATAGCCTGCCCTACAAGCAGTTTGCCATTTTCATCGTCGTCGGCTTCGTGCTGGGGCTCGCCGAGTCGGTGGGTGGTCTGGTGTTCGGTGTGGCGTTGATCTTCAGCGTTCTGGCCTTGCCGGCCAGCGTCATGATTCTTTCCATCACGCGCAGTTTCCGGTCCGGCCTCAATCCCTTTGCCGCCATTGGCATGATGCGCGTGATCGGCTTGCCCTACCTCGGCCTATGCGCCTTTCTTTTCCTCCTCTCGGCCAGCCAGCAGATGCTCATGGTGAGCTTGTTGCCCCGGCTTCCGGGCTGGTTGCTGCTGCCGGCGCTCAACTTCGTGGCCATGTATTTCACGCTGATCATGTTCAACATGATGGGCTATGTCGTCTTTCAATATCACCACCTGCTCGGCGTGCAAGTCAGCGCCAAGGCGTCGGTCGCAGGCGGTAAGCCGGAGGCCAAAGGAAGCGAA
>JANNNT010000204.1:0-3683 GCA_031398685.1 Rhodocyclaceae bacterium
CATTGATTCCCGACGCGTAGAGTGCACCCACCACAGCACCGGCGCTGGTTCCGACGATGATGTCGGGGTAGATTCCCTGGGCTTCCAGAACTTTGATGACACCAATGTGGGCAAATCCGAGTGCCGCACCGCCGCCCAGCGCAAGGCCGATTTTTAGGGGTTTCGCGATAGACAGTTTTGGAACGATTGGCGGAAGTGCGGACGGTGGCGGGGCGGGTGGTGTGCTCGCGCAGCCCAGGAGGGTGAGGGCGGCGAGCAGGGGCAGAACGTAGCGCTGGCGCATGGAGGTCTCTTTGAATGAGTCGGGATTGTAACGCGACGGGTATTTACTTGCAGGAGGGCCGATCTC
Organism: Rhodocyclaceae bacterium; assembly: GCA_031398685.1. Taxonomy (GTDB): domain Bacteria; phylum Pseudomonadota; class Gammaproteobacteria; order Burkholderiales; family Rhodocyclaceae; genus Propionivibrio. Next base: position 350 of record JANNNT010000204.1, read on the forward strand.
CTGCGCGATGGTTGGATGGCCCATGCACCAACGCCGTAATCGGCTAGTGCAGGCGTGCCGGTCTTGAGGCACCGCATGAACATTGGCGTGCAAGGTGATTGAGCTTAAGGCTTCGGTATCTGTTGCCGTGCAGATCGACCGATATTATGGCGCGCTTTCTTGCGGCGCCTGGTAATCGCCTGCCAGATACTTCGCAATAAACTCTTCCGGAACATTCAGGCGGGAGAGCAAGGTTTCACGGCTGATATGCAGCAGTTTCTCGACCGCGGTGAAATCATCGGGGAGTGCTGCGTCACTCCAGTCGCTGGTCGAATGGCGGGCGAGGTTTACCGCCAGGATCACGTTTTGTACACGGGGCAGGTGGGCATTGGCATCGTCCATCAGGGCATTGAGCAGTTCGGGCAGATGCCATGCACTGCATAGTGCCAACTGCAGATCAAACAGATGGATACCGAGAACCTGTTCCTGCGCCGCTGTGCTGCGCAGTGTTTTGTCAGCGAGTTGCTTGTCACGGATCTCAATGGCCAGTCCGGGTGCAAAACACCACAGCAGAATTTCCACAAGATCATGTAATAGAGCCGCCAGGGCGACTTCCTCGACATTCATGTCGTGACGTTCGTAGGCCCAGTCGTGGGCGTATTTCGAGGCGCGTTGCACACGGCGGATAACCTGCAACACACCGAGCAAGGCCTGAGGTTCGTTCTTGAGCATGGCTTCGATGGTGACGGGCGCATCGAATTTTCTGAAGAACGGTTCGATGCCGAGCATCATGATCGCGTTGCCGATGGTGGTGATGTCGGAACGCAGATGTTTGCCGCTGAAGGACTGAATGTAGGCCAATACACGCACAGCCATCAGCGGATCCTGTAGCACGATCGTGGCGATATCGCGACCACTGATCCTGTCAATGTTGTTGCGCGCTTCTTCGAGTCGGCGCGCGGTCTGACGCAGAATCGGCAGTTCGGCGTTGCTGAAGAAGATTACCCAGGCATCAAGGTCTTGCAACGGCTGAGTGAGCATAGGTGCGGACTTCAAAAAGTGCTCGAAAAAGACACGCTAATTACTTGATTCCTTGTAAGCGTGCCACCAATGTTGGCCCATGGTACCCGCAGCTTCAGTCGCCTGCAAGTTGCGACCACGATCTGTCCAGAGCCCAGATTACCCTAGATTCGCGGCCAATTTCCGCGCCATGCGTCCATGAATTTTAGACACTTAATCCGCGCAAAATCTTCAAAATAAACCAGGGCGTTGAACGCCCTGTTTTATTTTGAAGATTCCTGCTGGCCGAGCGCCGGTTTCGCGCCGGGATTACATAAAAATCTCGGCGCGCTTGAGCAGTTCGTCGAGGCCCGGTTCGTTCAGATTTCGCGGCTTACCCGGATGAATGATCGAAACCTGGCAATTCTCGGCCGCTTCCACCAGCTGCGCGTAGGTGCCCGCGTTGATGTCGGCGATATACGCCTGTTTGTTGGCGTCGTAGGCGAACATCACTTTGTTGATCTGGGTGCATTCATTGCAGGTTGAGCAGCGCGCTGTCTCAATGTACGCCTCGTCGGGCGATCGTTCCGGTTCTTGCTCCACGGGAGCCGGTGCGGCAACGCTTGCTGCCGGAGCCGCGGTGGCCACGGCAGCAGCCGCTTCGCCGGGTGTGTCAACGCCGGCAGGGCGGGTCGACTCTTCCCAGGCTTTCCTTTCGCTGGCCAGCAACTTCTCGGCGTGCGAGTTATGAATGCCGCCAAGTTCCTGCAGGCTGTTCCACATCACGCGGCAACGGCGTGCTTCGCGTATCAGTTTTTCGTCGACGATGACGCGCTGCAGCTTGTTTTCAGGGTCGACCATCAGCAGGCAGGGGACGTTGTCCAGTTGCCCACGGCCTTCGCGCGCCACGGTTTCTCCGGCAGGGATCAGGGTGCTGTTCCAGTATTTTCTCGGGACTCGGGCGAAGTGTTTGCCATAGCGTGAATCGCATGCAACGAAGTCAATCAGGGTGAAGGGGGTCTGCTCGGAAATCGCTTGGTTTCTTTCATCTTCATACGAAAATTCGCGCAGGGGCCAGTCGAGCGTTGGCTGCGGATTTGTCGCAAGCGAGAAACGCGAAGCCCAGTTGGCGCCCGCTGATGGATCAAAGGTAAATGCCGGGAAAACGCGCGATTCCAGCGCCGCGGCGCCGATCAGGTACGGCGGAATATCGCCTGTGGTATTGCTTGCACCGGAGAATATGCTGAACAAGGCGGCGCCCGGATAGTCGAGCCCGCGCTGTACCTGGTTGCGGAGCTGATACAGGTTCGAGCCGGTCGATTGCAGAACGAATACTCCACTCAGGCCCATGGCCATGCTGGCCAGTTGCTTGCTCCGCAAGGCAAAAGCGAGGTGTTCATTACCGACGGATGATTTCTCGATGACGTCATCGGTCTGAACCAGGATTTTTATCGGTAAATCAGCGACCAGAATTTCGGTCAGTGTGTTCTGCTCCGGACCCATCAGAGCCGTGGCGTTGAGCCGAACGAGATAGTCAGGAAAGAGCGACGACTCCGCGGTGTCCAGTCCGTTCTCGCCATAGGATTCGAACAGCGGGTCGTGCTTCGATTCGTTGTATTCGCCCTTGATCTCCATCTCGGCAACGGCAACCGCCTTTGCCAGCTCAATGGCTTTTGGCAAACGTTCGCGATAGGCTTTGAGCGCGCTGCTGCAGGTATCAAACGCGAAGGAATACGGTGTTACTGCCTTGGATGCCGGGATGGGAAAAAACTTCTGTGTCTGAAGCACGGAAAGGAGATCCTGCACTCTTTGTCGCCGACTGCTCGACAGATTTTCCTTGGGCGAAGACTTGGAAAGAATGCGCGACATAGCTGCAAAATCGAAGTTGTCCATTGGGCCTGTGCCAAATGACGCTTTGAGGTTTTCAGCACTCTTCCCGGCGTTTGAATTTGCGAAGTCGGCTTTGAGAATGTCGGAGAGTTTAAGAACCAGCCGACTGATGTTCTCGCCGAATTTCCTGGCGCGCTGCGACTGGGTCAGACTCCAGGCATGAGCCAGCAGATGGTAAGGCAGGGCCGCATCGCAATCGATGACGTCGCCATCGATTTTAAGGTTGGCGCGCGCCTGCGACAGGCTGCCCTCAATCAGCTTGTCTCCCTTGATCAACGGCTTTGCGGCCTGATCCCAAAGCGCCGAGAACAATCCGCTGGTGCCGCCGGCCACCAGCGCGCGAATGTCCTGCTCAAGGCGCAAGACGTGCTTGCTGATTCGTTCGCCATCATCGCCCCGGGCAATCTTGTCGAGAATGGCGTCGACCAGACCGGATAGCGGTTCAACGAAGGCGCCATCGGGCCGG
>JANNNT010000011.1:0-4366 GCA_031398685.1 Rhodocyclaceae bacterium
GGCATTGGCCACCGCCGAAGGCGGTACGGGAAACCGTCGAGGAGTTGGGGCTAACCTTTATCAAATTCGGTCAAGTGCTCGCGATGCGGCGTGATCTGTTGCCGGACGCTTACAGCGATGAATTGGCGCTGCTGCACGACCAGTTGCCGGCGATGGGCATTGACGTGGTGCGCGCGACAGTCGAAGTCGAACTGGGCATGCCGTTGCCAGCATTGTTCGCCTCATTCAACGAAACGCCACTCGGTTCAGCCACCATCGCCCAGGTGCATGAGGCGACGTTGCCGGATGGGCGTCATGTAGCCGTGAAGGTGCAGCGACCCGGCCTTAAAGCAATTATTTCCACGGATGTCGCAGCACTGACTTACCTCGTGGTACTGGGAGAAAAGCTCTTTCCGCGCCTGCGCGCACTCGATCTCCCGGTCGTGGTGCGTGAATTTGCCATTAGCCTGAACCGGGAAACCGATTTCAGTCGCGAGGCGCGCTCCATCGTAATCTTTCGCACCGCGATGGCCGATTTCCCCGACCTCTGGATTCCGAATGTCGTTGCGGAGTGTTCGCGCGGAGCCGTACTCACGCTGGAGTTTTCGGCCGGTGAACGGGTGGATTTCTACGCCAGGCAGCACCCGGAAGCGATGCCGCATTCGATGGACACTCTGGTAAGGCTGATGCTGCAAACAATTTTCGAAGAAGGGTTGTTTCACGCCGATCCGCATCCCGGCAATGTTTTCGTTCTGCCCGACGGGAGACTCTCGCTTCTCGATTTCGGGAATACGGGCGAGCTTGACGAACCGATGCGCGAATCGCTGACACTCCTGCTCGAAGCGGTCGTCAACGGCGATGCACGGGCGGCCACGGAGGCTTATCTCGAAATGGCACCGGGGAGCGAAAAAGTTAACCATGCGGCGCTGTTGGTGGACATAAAGGCAGCACTCTATGAAATCCGCAGAACCAATCTGGCGGATGTTTCAATCGGAGATGCGTTCGAATCACTGCTGCGTGCCGGAACCCGGAACGGGGTGCACAATCCCGGCGAGTTTGTCCTGCTGACACGAGCTTTCGTCATCCTGGAATCGATGATCCGTCAACTCGCCCCGGACCATAACTACATGGAATCGTTTCGCGAACAAATCTCGCGCCTGACCGTGAAGCACTTCTCTCCAGGGCGGATAAAGGATAAGACAACCCGGCTTGCGCGCGACGTGGAGCGTTTGATACTTGATGCGCCGGGTGATACGCGACGCGTCCTCCGTCGCATCGCCGAAGGCAATCTGGGCCGACTTCCGGGCTTGGAGGCCCTGGGAGGTCGCTTCAGCCGCAATCTCGAGCGGCTCGCGAGTGCCATCGCTTTTGCGGCTCTCGTAATCAGCGGTTCGATGCTGTTGCTTACTCCAACGGGTGGCTGGCATCATATTCTCGGCGAGATAATGATCATCAGCGGGATTGTCGGCATCCTCATCGCCGGTATTGGTGCTTTGCGTCGCGACTATGGTCAACGCTGACGCTCGCCTTCTGAATGCCTTGCGGAAATAAGTCTGGTAAGGATCGGCGGGGAATTAATGGAGACATAGTCAAATCTCGGTGGTAAAGCGGATACAACGACATTTGAAGGAGAAAACGCAGATGAGAGCATCCCGAGTGGCCTCGAAGACCGGCGTTAGCCCGCACGCCACACGCACCATGACGATGCGTGGTGTTATGGCACGAGCCGGTCTATGGGCGGGACTCTCTTTTGTTTTGAATTTGGTGTGGGAAGTTGCGCAGGTCAGGCTCTATACCCTCTGGAACACCGCGGATGGCATAAGCATCGCTTGGGCGCTGCTTCACTGCACCGTGGGCGATGTTGTAATTGCGCTCGCGATGTTCGCGGTGGCCGGCATCATGCTTTGGGGTCTGGACTGGCCGGAACGGCATCCGTGGATAGGCGGCGTCATAGTCGTGAATGGCGCGATGGCTTTTACGGCCTGGAGCGAATGGTACAACGTCTATCGCGCCGGCAACTGGGCCTATACGGCGAGCATGCCGATGATTTTCGGCATTGGGCTTTCCCCGCTCATGCAGTGGCTGATTTTGCCGCCCTTGATCGTGGGTGCCTATCGAATTTTAGGTTCGGTGCTGTTCAACCTGCATAGCTCGCAAAGCACGATTCCCACCCACGGTTTTACGAGGAACCCGCCATGAAAGCAGAATTGGAGGCTGAGTTGTTTGCGCTGCACTTTGCAGAGGGATGTTTGCAGAGCCACAAGGTCGCTACCGCGCATGGATTCGGGTCTGCGCTGCCTGCCTGATGCTGCCGATGCTGCTCGCCGCCTGAAACGGTAAAACTCATTCCCCGATACGTGCGCTATCGAACAGATAGTTTGCGCCCGAGTGGCAAAGATGAGCGTGCCGAAACGTCGGCGCCCTAGGAGAACCAAATGATGAGTCAAAAAGAAATCGAATGCCTGAGCGCTTGCAACGAGTGTGCGACGGCCTGTCTTCAGTGTGCTTCCGCCTGTCTCGCGGAGGAGGATCCTAAATCGATGGTTCCCTGCATCAAGCTGGATTTGGAATGCGCCGATATTTGCCGTCTTGCTGCCGCATCGATTGCGCGAAGCGATGAAAACATGAAGGCGGTGTGTTCGTTTTGTGCCGACACGTGCCAAACCTGCGGAGCTGAGTGCGCGAAGCACGTGATGGACCATTGCCAGCGATGCGCCGAGGCCTGCCAGCGCTGCGCCGATATTTGCCGCGGTATGGCTCACTAATCTCCAGCTTCTTACGGAAGGAAAAATCAATGAAACGCGAAACGCTCCAATTAATTCGGGCGCTGTGCCTTGCTCCAGTAACTGCACTTTATCTTGTGTCAGCCGCCGCACAGGCACAGAGCTCTCCATCAGCGGCTCCATCCTCCAGCATGCCCCAAGGACACATGCAGCAAGGCGTAGCGGGGTCGGAGGGTATGAAGGAGGCGATGATGACGGGAATGGACAGCATGCAGAAGATGCCGATGTCCGGCGATACCGACAAGGACTTCGCGATGATGATGAAGATACACCATCAGCAAGCCGTGGACATGGCAAAAATGGAACTTACGCATGGCAGATCACCCGCGATGAAAGCCATGGCAAAACAGATCATTGCAGCGCAGAAGAAGGAGATTGCCCAGTTCGATCAGTGGCTCGCTAAACAGAAGTGATTGCTCGCACGATGTGGCGACGACGAAGCAAGGCACACAGCCAGGCAAGCACGCTTGAAAACCTGTTGTTTTCTGGAGAACAAAATTGCGTAGATTATGGGTCACCCTGGCAACACTGGTTGCCTTAAGCCTTACCGGCTGCGGTTACAACACGTTGCAGAGCAATGACGAACAAACCAAGTCGAGCTGGTCCGAAGTCGTTAACCAATACCAGCGCCGCGCGGATCTGGTTCCCAATCTGGTGAATACCGTAAAGGGCTTCGCTGCCCATGAAAAGGAAGTGCTGCTCGGTGTCACCAATGCCCGCTCAAAAGTCGGCAGCATTCAGGCGACCCCGGAGCTCATCAACGACCCTGCAGCGTTTACCAAATTCCAGGCCGCCCAGGGAGAACTGTCCAGTGCCCTCTCCAGACTACTGGTCGTTTCCGAGAACTATCCGCAATTAAAGTCGGATGCCAACTTCCGTGATCTGCAAGCACAGCTGGAAGGCACCGAGAACCGCATTGCTGTTGCGCGCAACCGCTACATCAAGTCGGTTCAGGAGTACAACGTCACCGTGCGATCCTTCCCCTCCAACCTGACAGCGATGGCATTCGGACACAAGACGAAGCCTAACTTCACGGTAGAAAACGAGAAGGAAATTTCTACTGCGCCGAAGGTCGATTTCGGTTCGGCGCCCGTCAAACCCGCTGGCGATGCTCAGGGAACTGCAAAATGATGACGATGCGCCTGACCAGAGCGTCATTTCTCGCGTTCGCGCTTTGCTGGTCGCTCATCGCCGGCGCACAGGTCGTGGTCCCGCCCTTGACCGGACGCGTCACCGACCAGACCGCCACGCTTACCGAGCCGCAGAAGGCCGCTCTGGAACAGACTCTGCAAGCGTTTGAAGCCAGGAAGGGCAGTCAGCTCGCCGTTCTCATTGTTCCCACCACAGCGCCGGAAACGATCGAGCAGTATGCCCTGCGTGTTGCTGAACAATGGAAGTTGGGCCGCAAGAAGGTGGATGACGGCGCCGTTCTGGTCGTCGCCAAGACCGACCGCGCGTTGCGCATCGAGGTGGGGTATGGACTGGAAGGAGCACTCAATGACGCCACCAGCAAGCGCATCATCAGCGAGATCATTACGCCGCGCTTCAAGCAAGGCGATTTCTATGGCGGCATTACTGCCGGGGTCGACCAGATGATCCGCATC
>JANNNT010000225.1:0-7545 GCA_031398685.1 Rhodocyclaceae bacterium
ACGGCCCGACAAATCGACCAGCGCCTTGCCGTTGGCAGTGCGCTGTTTGGCCTGGGCTGGGGGCTTGCCGGAATCTGCCCTGGCCCGGCGCTCGTGTTGCTCGGCGCCGGCGCCATGAAAGGCCTCGTCTTTGCGCTGGCACTCCTTGCCGGGATGGCCTTGTTTGAATTCCGCCAGCGAAACTGAGAACAGCCTCAGACTCACTGTTCAATGGAGACGAAAACCGGCAGGATCAGTAGCTGCAAATCAGAGAAGCGCAAAACGGCGCACTTCGCAATTGCATTGTTCTTACGCTGGATTCCTGCAGTTGGCAAATCCACTCCTGCGCCGATAACTTGAGCATCAGTCGCAAGAATCTCTGGGAAAAGATGCGTGAACTCGGTATCGCCCGTGATGAGGACGATACCGGTGTTTAGAACCAGCGTTCAACCTTGTTCCTCGCTGGCACCCCGCCCGCGTGAACGACAACTCCGTCAATCACCACCCCCGGCGTGGACATCAAGCCATAGCCCATGATCGACGGTAGATCTTCGACTTTTTCGAGTGCGATCTGCACCCCCTTTTCGCGAGCCACGGCCTCAACCAGCGCGACCGTATTTTTGCAATTGGCACACCCGGTGCCGAGAACTTTCACGTTTTTCATGTCACTTTCCTTTGCAGAGATTAGAGCACCCAATTGAACACGTAGCCCACCAGCATGATGCCGGTAGCGACCACCCCAGCAAACGTCGCGATCAGTGGCGGTTTCAGCGCCTTGCGCAGGATGATCATTTCCGGCGCCGAGAGCGCGATGACGGCCATCATGAAGGCAAGCACGGTTCCCAGTGCCGCGCCTTTGCCGATCAGCGCCTCGACGATGGGGATGATTCCTGCGGCGTTGGTGTACATCGGCACGCCGAGCACAACGGCGGCCGGGACGGCCCACCACACGTCTTTGCCCATGAAGGACGCCATGAAATCCTCAGGCACATAGCCGTGGATGGCCGCGCCCAGACCAATGCCGAGCAGGATGTAAGGCCACACCTTGCCGACAATCTCCTTGACGTGCGCCCGGCCCGCCTCAAAGCGTTCCACCCAGCCGATCACTTCATCGATGTGCGCCACGGTCTGCCCGGCCTGGATTTTCTGTACCCAGTCCTCTAGATAGCGTTCCATCCTGAGCTTGCCGATGACGAATCCGGCAGCAATGGCCACCATTAGCCCCATGCTCAGATAGAGCGCCGCCACCTTCCAGCCGAATAGGCCAAAGAGCAGCACCAGCGCGACTTCATTGACCATCGGTGCCGAAATCAGGAAGGAGAACGTCACGCCGAGCGGAACGCCGGCCGAAAGGAAGCCGATGAAGAGCGGCACTGCCGAACACGAGCAGAATGGGGTGACAATTCCCAGGCTGGCCGCCAGCATATTGCCAACGCCGACTCGCTTCCCCGAGAGCAGGGCCCGTGTACGTTCGGGGGCGAAGAAGGTCTGCACAATGCCCATGATAAAGACGATACCGGTCAGAAGCAGCAGAACCTTGGGCGTATCAAAGAAAAAAAAAGTGAACCGCCTCGCCAAAATGGGTATCACGGCTCAGTTGCAGTGCGGCGACAATGGCATCCGCAAACTCTTCCAGATAACTGTAGGCAAGAATCCAGACGACAGTCGCGACCGGGATCACAACAAGCCAGCGCGTAATGGTGGCAGTGGTGGCAGTATTTACGTACGGTTGTGCAGACAAGGGACAACTCCAATCGTTGAAACAGGATGATCTTGAGCAGGTAGACGAAGGAGGGTCAAAAAGGATGCACCGCTCAGAAGCTGCTCCGCAAACCCGTTTCATGAACCGACATCACGCTTTGCACACGCTTCGCCATTAAGAATCAGAAAAAGAACCGCGCGTAAACTTCCACTCGACTGCTGGAGGCCTTTTCGGTGAACTCTGAACGAGGCTGGCCGTCGAGGACGATAAGGCGGGCGCGCAGTTCGACGTTGGTGAAGCCGGTATAGCTGACTTCCGGGGTAATTTGCCAACTGCCATCGTTCAGGTTGTTCATGACGGTCAAGGAAGCGGCACCGTACAGCCACTCGAGCGGTTCGCTGACGCTGGCTTTCACGTACAGGTAATCGCGCCCCGGATTGGGCTTGCCGTAGCCGGATTGCGTCACGGTGCGCGCTTTGTTCGTCAGCATGGAGGGGGTATTCGGTGCCAGTGTCGTGTCGAGGAACTGGTAGTACTCATCGAGTTCGCCGGCGCTGTAACCCGCACCATTGCGGTAGTACTCGCCGATCCACGTGACCTCTCCCTGCGTTAGGTAGCGTACGCCGAGCAGCCAGGAGGTGGTGTCCTTCGTCCGGCTGCTGGTCACGCCGCTGGCCGTCACCGTGTTGCGCGGTGCGTCGAGCGTGCGCGCCCATTCGCCGTGCATTTCCAGCGCCGTGCTGATATTGCGCGAGAAATCGAAGCCGTAGCTTGCCGGCTTGGCGCCCTTGCCGCGCCACATCAGGTCGATGTCGGTATCCATGGCCAGCAGGTAGAGTTTGGCCGCCGGGTTCAGGTGTGTGCTCTGGCCGAAATCAGCGTTCATGCGGCCGTTGGTCGGCACGACCAGCCCGGTGAAGCCGATGGTGGTAATTGGACCATTCAGGCTTTTGATCCACTCGCCGCTGGCCATCGCGAAGCCTTCGCGCGAGGCTTGCGGGTCGGTCGAGTCCTTGGGGCGCTCGACGAAGCCGACCGTCGTCCACGCATAGCCCTTGCCCCAGCGCTGTACGCGCTTGCCCACGTCAAACGTCAGGCCGGGACCGGCGCTCCAGCGCACGCCGCCGTCCATCACGCTGGGATCGTTGGTGGTGCTCACCAGGGCGTCGCCTGCGTAGCTGGCCTGCACGCGAACGTCGGCGACGAACGGGTCAAGGTTCAGTTTGGCGCTGGCTTCCAGCGTGCTGGTGCTGCGCAGGAGCCAGTTCCGGTCGGCCTCGCCCGGATACGCAAGCTTATAGGCCGGCGTGCCGTCGCGCAGTTTCAGACCTTCTTCCTTCTGCTCGATGTAGCCGGAGAATTCAAAGGTCTTCTTCTCGAATTCGCTGGAATCGAACTTGAACTCTTCTGCTCTTGCCGACACAGCGGTGACCATCAGCACAGTTGCAGCAAATGCGGCAGCTGCAGCGTTCATTTGCGCAGTTCCTCCATGCGCGACATGAAGCCCTGCGTGAACACCTCGTCCGAGAACTCCTTCTTCTTCAGCCCGGAGTAAAGCATCACCGACTTGAAGTCTTTGTACAGCGGGCTGTCCGTTTCGATGGTCGCCGGGCGCTTGATGCTGCCGCCGAAGTCCTTCATGTCCTTGAAGCGCAGGGTTTTCATGAGCATGCCGCTGGACGCATAGGCCTCGATCTCGGTCGGCAGGATGAGCTTCTTGTCCACCGTCATCTTCAGCTTATCGTAGGCCACTTCGCCGGTCTTGGCTTTCAGGTCGAGGAGATAGATATCTCCTTTATCTTCAATCGATTTCACGTCGTACTCCACCGCGTAGTCGAGTCGCATGATGTCGGCGTTGTTGAAGACGCCGCCAATCACCGACTGCAGGCTGGTGATGCGCACCGGCTTGCCGACGTTGGGAATGTACAGCCACATGTTGTCGCCCTGACGCAGGGTGCTGCGCCCCTTGTCGCTGCTCGGCGAGAGAAACAGCGTGGCGATCTGGTCCTTGCCCTTTTTTGCCGAGTAGATGACGAATTCTTTCTTGGTGCCATCCGGCTCGATGTTGATCAGCTTGCGATATGACTCGTAGGACTCGGGTTCGAGGTTGCGGTCGACCTTCTTGAGGATTTCGACACCGTCGAGCGCCGACGCCAGCATCGGCAGGCAGAGGACCGTGAAGGCCAGCAGTTTGGTGATTTTCATTTTTCGCTCCTGATGATCAAACGTGACGAAGTGCCTGAATCGGGTCCATGCGCGCCGCGCGCCAGGCCGGTTGTAGGCTGGCCAATGCCGAGACCAGCACCGCCAGGCCAAGCACGCCAGCGACTTCAATCAACTGCAGCGTCGGATGCAGCGTGATCTGCTCGCGGCCAAAGCTGAAGACCAGAGGATTGATATTGAGGTACGCCACCACGGCATAACTCAGGCCGATGCCAATGACCGCGCCGGCCAGGCCGAGCAACAGGCCTTCGCTTAGGAAGATCGCCATCAGTTTGCCGGGCTGGGTGCCGATCGCAGCCAGTGTGCCGATTTCGCGGATGCGCTCATAGACGGCCATCAGCATCACGTTCATCACGCTCACCAGCACGATGGCGACCAGCATGATGCGGATGAACAGCGTCATCAAATCGATCATGCGCACGATGTTGGCGAAAGGCGACAGGTCGGACCACAGGTGCAGTTCGGTCGCCGGCTTGCCCTCCTTGTTCTGGATCTCGTCCAGTTTGGCGTTCAGGTTTTGCTGCACCGCGCTCAGCGTGTCGATTGACTTGAGGCGCACGGCGATTTCCATTACTTCCGGTTTTTCCATGCGCAGCAGTTCGCGCGCGTCGTTGATGTGGATGTAGCCATCGCGTCCGCCGGGCCCGGTGACACCCTCCAGCACACCTCCGACGGTGAACGTCTTGCCGTTGACCGATCCGGAAGCATTGGTCACCACCAACACGACGGAATCGCCAACCTTGACCTTCATGCCGCGCGCCAGCAGTGTCGGAATCAGCACCTTGCCGGGCTCGACCAGCGGGCCGCTTTTGTCGCCTTCGTTGAGCCGGTCGCGCAGCGCCGGCAATGCGGCCTCTTCGGCGGCAGGATCGACGCCGTTCAAACGGATGCTGGTGTTTTCGGTGAAGTTGCTGAACATCGCACCGAACTTGACGCGAAGCGAATACGCCGCGACATCCGGGTCGGCCTTCAATGCCGTTTCAATCGTGCTGACGGCATTGGGTTGCAGGCTCAGGTTGAGCGGCAGGTTGTCGATCGATTGGGTATAGCCTTTGCGGTGAATCTGCACGTGGCCGAGCAGGCTGTCGGTGATCGAGCCAACCATCGTCTGCTTGAAGGAACCGGCGGCGGCGACAAAGAGCAGCAGCGTCATCACCCCGAGCGTAATTAGCAGCGCGGTGAGCAGGGTACGGCGGCGGTAGCGCAACAAATTGCGTGCCGCGAGTTTGAATGTCGAGATCATGCGGCCACTCCTTCGGTGTTGAGGCGACCGTCTTCGAGCGTGAAAGTCAGTTCGGCTTCGCTCATGATCTTCGGGTCGTGGGTGGAGAAAATGAACGAGGTACCGAAATCGTCGCGCATCGTCTTCATCAGGTTGAGGATGCGGTAGGCCGTGTCGTGATCAAGATTGGCCGTCGGCTCGTCGGCCAGCACCAGACGCGGTTCGCCGACCAGTGCGCGCGCCACGGCGACACGCTGTTTTTGCCCGCCGGACATCTGATCCGGCCGCTTGTGCGCCTGCTCGGTCATATCGACGGCGGCGATCATCTTCATCACCCGCTCGCGCCGCTTTTCGGGCGACCAGCCGCGCACCATCAACAGCGGGTATTCGATGTTTTCATAGGCGCTGAGCACCGGCACCAGATTGAAATCCTGAAAGACGAACCCCAGATGCTCGCCGCGAAACGTGGCTGCGGCGTTGCGTGACAAGGTGCTGATGTCGGTGCCATTGACGAGCAACGTGCCACTGCTCGGATGATCGAGACAGCCAATCAGGTTGAGCAGGGTCGATTTGCCGCTGCCCGAAGGGCCGACAAAGGCGGCAAACGCACCCTCGCCGATTTCAAAACTGAGTCCCCTGAGAGCGGGTACGTCCGCGTTCCCGACCCGGTAGTTTTTCGTGATGTTTGTTGCCTGTATCAATGCCATTTCTTGTCCCTTTTTACGCTTGGCGACTCGTTTACCTTGTCCAGGTCTTCCGAAGGCAAGAAATCCCGGCCGAGATATCTGGCCGGAAAATCCTTGGCGCAAGATCACTTGATCAAACCGCGCGCCTTCATGTTGTCACACGCGTTCTGACGCGGCGCCATCAGGTTATCGCCCTTTTCCTTGGCGCGCGTTTCCATGACGCTGCGGTGCTCGGTCTGCGCGAGCTTGCACTCGTCATAGGTTTTCACTTCGTGCATCCTGGTCTGAAAAACGGTACGTTCCTCAGGCGTCATCAGCGTCCAGCCGCGGGTGTTGTTCTGGCTGAACATCATTGCCCGCCCGCCGCGTCCACCGCGCCCGCCAGGGCCCATCCCCGGACCACCGGCGCCCGGCCCGGCGTTCTGCATGCCGGGGCCGCCGCCCATGCCGCCCCCCATTCCACTGCCGCCCTGCGCTAGAACCGGCGTGGCCAGTGCCGCACCAAGCAGCGCGATCAGGGTGATACTCTTGAAAGTCATTGAGGTTTTCATGCTTAATCTCCTGGGTTGTTGAACTCGATCAGGGCGTCGGCTTTCTTTCCGTCCGTCCTTGAGTCCCATTTAAGATCAAACATGTAAGTGGCGTGTTGCACGGGAAGGCCGATTTGCATCGCTGCGTAACAGATTGGCATCGCGTTACAGTAAGTTACAAACACACGGTTTGGGGCTCGGAAAAAGGAGTTAAATCCGAACATGCCCATTGAGATCGAGCGTATGGCGTCGTGGGCGGTTGCCGCTCAAAACGCTACAAATAGAATTTCGTCGCCCCGCAGGGATTGGCTTCACGGCATGCTCGTTGTGATTAAGGGTTGTAGATTATGGAAAAAGCGGACTGTATTCTCATCGTTGACGACGACCCGGAAATCCGCCGGTTGCTGGTTGACTATCTGGCGCGTAACAGTTTCGAAGCCGTTGCTGCACGAGACGGACGCGAGATGTGGCAGGCGCTCAACCGGCACGTGATCGATCTGATCGTGTTGGACCTGATGTTGCCGGATACCGATGGACTGACGCTGTGCCGCGATCTGCGCGCCAAATCAAACATCCCGGTGCTGATGCTCACCGCACGCGGAGAGGAAACAGACCGTATCGTCGGCATCGAGATGGGCGCTGACGACTATCTGGTCAAGCCTTTCAATCCGCGCGAATTGCTCGCACGTATCAAGACCATCCTGCGCCGGACACGGGCACTGCCCCCCAACCTGCGCCCTGAACCGGCACGCTGCCTGTGTTTTGCCGGCTGGTGTCTGGATACGGCGGCCCGCCTGCTCACGGCACCTGACGGCGTCGCCACGCCATTGTCCGGTGGGGAATACCGCCTGCTGCGCATCCTGCTTGACCATCCCAACCGGGTACTCAACCGCGATCAGTTGACCGAAATGATTCAGGGGCGCGAAGCCGAGCCTTATGACCGCGCCATTGACGTTCAGGTGAGTCGGCTGCGCCAGCGCCTGCGCGACGACAGCCGTGAACCCGAACTGATTAAAACGGTGCGCGGCGAAGGCTATGTTCTCGCCACGACCATCGAGGTCCGCAACTCATGCGGTTGAAAGTGCGCGCATTCCCGTTCAGCCTCTTTGCCCGCATGGCGCTGATTCTGCTCGCCGGTCTGCTCGCGGCACAGCTGGCCAGCATCTGGCTGCAGTGGGGCGAACGCGCGGCGGTTGTTTCCCA
>JANNNT010000232.1:0-14456 GCA_031398685.1 Rhodocyclaceae bacterium
TTGAGTGGTTTTTGTGAGCAATATTCTCTACCTCGTTCATCGCTTGCCTTACCCCCCCAACAAGGGTGACAAGGTTCGCTCCTACAATTTGCTCAAGCACTTGGCCGCCAGTCATCGCGTGTTTCTCGGAACCTTTATCGACGATCCGCTGGACGAAGCCTACGTCGACAAACTGTCGCCCATCTGTGTGGATATGCACATCGCCCGGCTTTCTCCGCGTGCGGCCAAACTGCGCAGCCTTAGCGGCTTGCTCAGCAACGAGGCGCTGACCTTGCCTTATTACCGGAATGCCGACCTGCAAGCCTGGGTCGACCGTACCCTGCGCGAACACCAGATCGACGCGGCCGTGATCTTCTCGTCGGCCATGGCACAGTATGTGAGCGGGTTCCCGCAGTTGCGTACTCTGGTTGATTTCGTCGATGTCGACTCGGCCAAGTGGACGCAATATGCGCCAAATCATCGCTGGCCGATGTCCTGGCTCTACCGGCGGGAAGGTGATCGTTTGCTGGCTTTCGAACGTTCGGTTGCACAACAGGCGACCCGCTCGTTTTTTGTGACGGAAAATGAAACCGAGCTCTTTTGCCGCAGTGCGCCCGAGTGCACGGGGCGTGTTGACGCCATGTGCAATGGCGTGGATGCTGAGTTTTTTTCGCCGGATCACGCCCTGGCTTCGCCCTACGCGCTCGGCGAAATACCGCTGGTGTTCACCGGTGCCATGGATTACTGGCCGAACATTGACGCCGTGACCTGGTTCTCTGCGGAAATCCTGCCGCAATTGCTGCCTCGCTGGCCGGGACTGCGCTTCTACATTGTGGGTCGTAGCCCGACGCCGGCGGTTCAGGCGCTGGCCAGCGAGCACGTCGTTGTTACCGGGACTGTGGACGATGTCCGTCCATATTTGCAGCATGCGGCCATTGTTGTTGCACCCTTGCGCCTGGCGCGCGGAATCCAGAACAAAGTACTCGAAGCCATGGCTATGGGCTTGCCTGTCGTCGCCTCGCAGGAATGTGCCGGGCCAGTTGATGCCGTTCCTGAACGGGATTTTCTGACCGCTGGAACGGTCAGTGAATATGTACTTCAGATTGAATCGCTTCTGCGATCAACGGAACGGGCTGCTGTCATCGGAAAAGCCGCACGCCAGCAGGTTCTGGCTCGCTACAGCTGGGTTGCTCATCTTTCAAGCATTGATCGGTATTTGGTCGAATCAGGAATTGGCTCCCGAATGGAAGCATTGCCATGAATCAATCTTCGCGGATCGTAGCGGCGTTGGCCACGCGACCTTGGGCCCTTTCATCCGTGCTGCAACGCCGGAAATCCAGAACGCTCTGAGCCGAATAAGGGAATTGTGATGAAGATGGACTACGATCCCCGTCCTTTGGTCGCCCATGTCATGTACCGGTTCGATGTCGGTGGGCTGGAGAACGGTATTGTCAATCTTATCAACCACATGCCGCATGAATCGTATCGGCATGTGGTGATATCGCTCACCGCTATTACCGATTTTCGGAACCGTATCGTTCGCGATGATGTCGAGTTCATTGCACTGGAGAAGCCCCCTGGCCATGTGCTGTGGATCTATCCAGAGTTGTACAAACTTTTTCGCAAGCTGCGCCCAGCCATTGTGCATAGCCGCAACTTGGGCGCCCTGGAAGCTGTCGTCCCAGCCTGGGCCGCCGGAGTTCCAGTGCGTATTCACGGCGAACATGGCCGTGATGTGGGTGACCTTGATGGGTTAAGTAAAAAATACCAATGGGTACGCCGATTATATCGGCCGTTCGTGACGTATTTCATAGCCTTGTCACGGGATCTCGAACACTATCTGACCAACAGGGTCGGTATGCCGCATGGCAGAGTGGCGCAGATTTACAACGGTGTTGATGCGCAGTACTTTCACCCAGCCGCAACGCGCAAGCCGATTGCCGGCTGCCCGTTTGCTGATTCGTCGAGTTGGCTGGTCGGCACCGTTGGACGTATGCAGACAGTGAAGGATCAGACAACGCTGGCCCGGGCTTTCATACGAGCACTGGCGATTGCCCCTGAATTGAAGGAGAGTTTGCGACTGGTGATGATTGGCGACGGCCCGCTAAGAGCGCAGTCGCAGGCGCTGCTTGAACAGGCCGGTTTGGCAGCGTTGGCGTGGTTGCCGGGTGAGCGCAATGATGTGCCGGAAATCCTGCGCGGCCTTGACTGTTTCGTTCTACCCTCGCTGGCCGAAGGCATTTCGAACACGATTCTTGAAGCCATGGCCAGCGGTCTGCCGGTCATTGCCACCGATGTTGGCGGGAATGGTGAATTGGTTGAAGCCGGGCGAAGCGGAGAACTAGTGGCGGTAAGTGACGTCGAAGCCATGGCAAAATGCATAGTCGCGTATGCGCGTGATCGCGAGCGGGCGCGTAGAGCAGGGCAGTCTGGAAGGGACGCCGTAGAGCGCCACTACAGCCTGGCGGCCATGGTGAAGCAGTATCAAGGGCTTTACGACCGGTTGCTGGGTGCAACCAATAGTAATTAATGAACGGTAGTTTCTGTTTCCCCTTCACGCCCAAGCCTCCCATTGCAAAGGAGGGCGTTAAGCAAGATCTCCTGCGGAGGGGAGTCTGAGTGAGGGCTCGGTTGCTCAGCGTTTGCTGATTATGTGGCAGAACAAAATTTCATGAAAAGAAGCGGACCAAGACCATGTGCGGCATAACCGGAATATTCGATACCCGAGGCAAGCGCGAAATCAATCGTGCGGTGTTAACCCGCATGAACGAATCGCAGCACCATCGTGGCCCGGTCGAAGGGGGCGTGCATGTTGAGGCTGGCGTTGGCCTGGGCCACCGGCGTCTTTCCATCATCGATCTGGCCACGGGGCAGCAGCCGTTGTACAACGAAGACCAGAGCGTTTGCGTTGTTTTCAACGGCGAAATCTACAACTACCAGGAACTGATTCCGGAGTTGCAGGCCTTGGGTCATGTCTTCCATACCCGTAGCGATACCGAAGTCATCGTACATGCGTGGGAAGCCTGGGGCGAGGCCTGTGTCAAACGCTTCCGTGGCATGTTCGCGTTTGCCTTGTGGGATCGCAATAGCGAAACGCTGTTCCTTGCCCGTGACCGGCTTGCGGTAAAGCCGCTGTTTTACGCACTGCTGCCCGATGGTACCTTCCTGTTCGGCTCCGAACTGAAGTCCCTCTTGGCACATGGCGGGCTGGCTCGTGACATTGACCCGTTGGCGGTGGAGGAATATTTTGCGCTCGGTTATGTGGCCGAACCTCGCACCATCTTCCGCCAGGCCAGGAAGCTCCCACCCGCACACACACTGGCCCTGCGGCGCGGCCAGCCACTCGGTGAACCCAGGGAATATTGGGATGTCCGCTTCACGTTGGATAATCCAATAGGAAGCGAAGACGCCTGCGACCAGCTCAACGAAAAACTCAAGGAGTCAATCCGCCTGCGCATGATCGCGGAAGTGCCGCTCGGTGCCTTCCTCTCCGGGGGCGTCGATTCAAGCGCCGTGGTTGCTCTGATGGCCGGCTTATCAAACGAACCCGTCAATACCTGCTCGATCGCCTTTGCCGACCCGGCTTTCAACGAAGCCGAGTTTGCCAAAACGGTGGCCGACCGTTACCACACCAACCACCACGTTGAAACAGTCGAAAGCGACGATTTCGATCTGATCGATACGCTGGCCCGCCTTTACGACGAACCCTACGCCGACAGCTCGGCCATTCCCACCTATCGCGTCTGCCAACTGGCGCGCAAGCATGTGACAGTGGCACTCTCCGGTGATGGTGGCGATGAAACCTTCGGCGGCTATCGCCGTTATCGCCTGCATTTGATGGAGGAGCGCATGCGTTCTGCGCTACCGCGCGCCATTCGCCAGCCGATCTTCCAACTGTTAGGCCGTGTGTACCCCAAAGCCGACTGGGCGCCGCGCATGTTCCGTGCAAAGACCACCTTTGAGGGCATGGCGCGCAGTTCGGTTGAAGCCTACTTCCATTCCGTCTCGATTTTGCGCGACCCGATGCGCGAACAACTTTTCAGCAGCAAATTCAAGTCCGAAATTGCTGGCTACAACGCCCAGGATGTTTTCCAGTATCACGCCGGGCGCTCAGGCACCGACGACCCACTGGCGTTGATTCAATACCTCGATCTCAAGACCTATCTGGTCGGCGACATCAACACCAAGGTAGATCGCGCCAGCATGGCGCACGCACTTGAAGTCCGCGAGCCCCTGATGGATCATGAAATCATTGAATGGCTGGCCACGCTGCCCTCTTCGCTCAAAGTGCGTGGGCAGGAAGGCAAGTACCTGCTCAAGAAAGCGATGGAGCCGCATTTGTCGCAGGACATCCTCTACCGCCCGAAAATGGGCTTTGCCGTGCCGCTTGCCCGCTGGTTTCGTGGCCCGCTCAAAGAGCGCGTGCGCCACGCCGTGCTGGGGCCGCGTCTGGCCTCGACCGGCTGGTTCAACCACGATTATCTGCAGCATCTGGTCGACGCGCACCAGTCCGGCGCGCATGACTATAGTGCGCCACTGTGGACCTTGCTGATGTTCGAGGCCTTCCTGCGCAACGTGCTGGATGAATCCCCGATCCTCTCGGCCAGTGAGGCGGGTAGCCATTCTGTGGTTCTGGCATGAGCTTGCGTATTCTCCACGTGCTGGATCACTCGGTCCCGTTGCACAGTGGCTACACCTTTCGTACCTTGTCGATCCTGCGCGAGCAGCGCAAGCTGGGTTGGGAAACCTTTCACCTTACCTCTCCGAAACACGGCGAAACCTCAGAACCCTTCGAAGACGTGGACGGGATGCGCTTCCACCGTACTCTGGTTGCCACAGGCACGCTTGCCAAGATTCCCCTGGGCAAGGAATTGTTGCTGATGAAGCATCTCGAAACGCGACTTGAAGAGGTTGCCAGCGAAGTTCGCCCCGACATCATCCATGCCCATTCACCGGTGCTCAATGCCTTCCCGGCCATCAAGGTGGCCCGTAAGCTTGGCATTCCCGTTGTTTATGAAATTCGCGCCTTTTGGGAAGATGCGGCGGTAGACCACGGCACAACAACCGAGGGAAGCCTGCGCTACCGTGCCACTCGAAGACTAGAAACGCGCGCCATCAGGCAGGTTGACCACGTATTCACCATCTGCGAAGGCCTGCGCTCGGACATCGCCGCACGCGGCGTCCCGGCCGAGAAAATCACTGTTATCCCCAACGCCGTGGATGTCGAGACCTTCGCTCTCGGCGGCATTCCGGACGAAACACTCAAGGGGCAACTTGGTTTATCCGCGTGCACCGTGGTCGGTTTCATCGGCTCTTTCTACGCCTACGAAGGCCTCGATCTTTTGCTCGATGCCTTTCCACTGATCCTCTTCCGACTGCCGGACGTACGCCTCCTGCTCGTGGGTGGTGGACCGCAGGAACAGGCGCTCAAGGAACGGGCAAAACGCCTCGGGTTTGAGGATAAAGTGGTGTTCACCGGCCGCGTGCCGCACCACGAGGTTCAGCGCTACTACGATCTGATCGACGTATTGGCCTACCCGCGCCACTCCATGCGCCTGACCGAACTTGTCACGCCACTCAAGCCGCTCGAAGCCATGGCGCAGGGGCGCCTGTTTGTGGCCTCCGATGTTGGCGGACATAAGGAACTGATCCGCGATGGCGAAACGGGTATGCTGTTTTACGCCGGTAGTGCCACATCGCTGGCCGAGTCGATCATGAAATTGCTGGCCAAGCGTGAATACTGGACCGAGATGCGCGAGGCAGGGCGGCAGTTCGTCGAACAGGAACGAACCTGGGCGACCAGTGTGGCCAACTATCGTCGCGTTTACGAGAGAATCGTCGGCAAATCAATGGCGGAGACATCATCCGCATGAGCCGGAAAATTCGGACCCTGCTTTTCTCGACGCTGTATCCAAGCGTGGCCAGGCCTATGCACGGCATCTTTGTTGAAACCCGTTTGCGAGAATTGCTTAAAAGCGGAGAAGTTGAAACCAAAGTCGTGGCCCCCGTACCCTGGTTTCCATTCTCCAGCGACGTTTTCAAGGAATATGGAAAATTTGCTGCCACGCCGAAGTTTGAGCATAGAAATGGGGTTGATGTTCATCACCCACGTTATTTCTTGCCGCCAAAAGTGGGGATGAGAATTTCTCCCTACGCCCTGGGCCACGGCGCCATTCCTTGCATCAGAAGAATTATCGATCAAGGTTTTGATTTTGATTTGATCGATGCTCACTACTATTACCCCGATGGTGTCGCAGCCGCCATCATTGCACGCACGTTCGGCAAGCCATTCGTTGTTACCGCCCGGGGTTCCGACATCAACCTGATCACGGCCTATAACTGGCCCCGTCGTCTCGTCCTCGAAACCACAAAACGTGCATACGCCTCAATTGGCGTATCTAGAGCGTTGACTGACCGTCTTGCAGATTTAGGCGCTGACTCAAGCAAACTCCACGTAATGCGTAATGGTGTTGACCTGGAGCGTTTTCAGCAAATTGACAAGATAGCTGCCAGGGAGCAACTCGGACTTCCCTTAAGCGGACGACTACTCTTGTCCGTGGGCAATCTAGTCGAACTCAAGGGCCATCACATCGCCATCGAGGCGCTCGCCAAACTGCCTTTGGATGTGAGTCTCATCATCGTTGGAACCGGCCCCGAACTTGAACGACTGGGAGCGCTGACCCGGGAACGCCAGCTAACTGATCGTGTCCATTTCGTGGGTCAGATCCCCAATGCCGATCTGAAGTGGTGGTACAGCGCTGCCGATGCTCTTGTCTTGTGTTCAAGTCGGGAGGGATGGGCTAACGTGCTGCTTGAGGCGATGGCTTGCGGCACGCCAGCCATCGCGACAAATATTGGAGGAACCCCTGATATTATCAACAACCAAACAGCGGGCCGATTGATGATCGAGCGCACTCCTCAGGCCTTGGTTTCGGCTTGCAGCGATTTGTTTTCCAATCAACCGGAACCGGTTGCTGTTCGGGGCTTCGCTGAAAGTTTCAGCTGGGAGGCAACGACCAACGCGCAGATTAAACTATTCTCAGGTGTATCAAATGCTTGATATGGCGATGGTTACCTCGATAGATTGCACTTCCGCAGTTCATGCCAACTAGACGAAGCAGACGACAATGCGCGACATCTTCGTAACAGCCCTTTTCATCGCCGGCCTGACCATAGCCGTTCGCCGGCCTTATATGGCAGCACTGCTATGGGTGTGGGTAGGCTTGATGAACCCGCACCGATTGGGATGGGGCTTTGCCTACAACTTGCCGTTCGCGCTTATAGCCGCAGCGGCACTCGTTTTCAGCATCTTGGCTAACCCAGGCAAATCGCGCTGGCCAAAGGGGGCTACGGTTTTCTTTCTTGTGCTCCTCGTTGCATGGATGGGTGTCACCACCCTTGGAGCGATCATTTTTCAGGAAAGCATGGGCAGGTACGTCGAAACACTGAAAGTGATTCTAATGACCCTTGTGGTGGCGTCGGTCGTGAGGTCCCGGGAAGAAATCCTTGGGTTGGTGGCGGTAACCGCAGGTTCCATCGCCTTTTTTGGGATCAAAGGTGGCATCTTCACCATCCTTACTGGCGGTGGCCATCGGGTATGGGGCCCCCCATCCAGTGTTATTGAGGGCAATAACGAACTCGCTGTGGCGCTCATCATTACGGTCCCCTTGCTCTACTATCTTTCGACGCAAGTCTCGCTGGTCAAACAACTCCCATTAATAAAAAAAGTACCGGAGTTATGGATCAAACCGGGGCTTTATGCAGCGATCTTCCTCTGTCTGATTGCGGCACTGGGTAGTCAATCCCGAGGAGCGTTGCTCGCGATGAGCGCAATGGGACTGGTTCTCTGGTGGCGTAGCAAGTCCAAGTTGGCCCTGGGGATGGTGTTGCTCATGTTGTCGGTTGTTGCCTTGTTCATGATGCCTGAGGGCTGGATGGATCGCATGAACACAATCAGCACCTACGGTGAAGATCAATCCGCCATGGGGCGGATCAACGCTTGGACCATGGCCATCAACATCGCCAACGATCGCCTTCTGGGAGCGGGATTTGCAACGGACTCGCCCTTCGTCTATTTTCGCTACGCGCCCAATCCGAACGTAGTCATTGTGGCTCACAGTATCTACTTCCAGGTTCTGGGCGAGCACGGTTATATCGGTCTCCTCCTCTACCTCGGGTTCTGGTTCCTGACCTACCTTCTGGCGGGCAGAGTAAGCCGGTTGACAGCCGGCAAGGATGACTTGCAGTGGGCTTACATGCTGGGGTCAATGGCTAAGGTCAGCCTCACTGGCTTCGCCGTCGGCGGAGCGTTTCTCAGCCTCGCGTACTGGGACATGCCATTTTATTTCATGGTCATCCTTCTTTGCACTGAAAGACTGGTGGTTGACACCCTGGCCCAGGAATCGCAGGTAAAACCAGACGCTGAGCCAAGTGGCCAACTACTGGCAACGGGCTACTACAGTGAAGGTGGGGTTTATGTCACACCATCGGGGAGACGGTCGTAATGCTGGCCACAGAGAATGAAAACAAGGTCGCTGAAGATCGCCTGGTAATCTCCCGGCGCTTTGTGTGGTCTGCTACTGCTCTGGTCTGGATCGCAATCCTGGGCATTTTCCGCAGTCAGGTCGCATTGATCGTTGAGGCATGGAGTACGTTACCCTCCCACTCCCACGGTTTCGTTGTTCTGCTTGTAGTGGCGTATCTGGTGTGGGGAAAGCGTAAAGCTATGGCGGTTATCCCGCTGACTCCTTCCAAAGCCGGAATCGTGGCGCTTGTCGTGTTTGGCGCCGTTGGGTTTGCCGGGGAAATGGTATCGGCGGCCGTCGTTGCTCAGTTTGCCGTTGTTTTCATGCTCCACGCGGCAGTGTGGGCGGTGATGGGGGGCCGTGCTTTCCGGATTCTGTTTGGTCCACTCTGTTTTCTCCTCTTTGCGATTCCTTTTGGCTACGATATTTTGCCCACGCTGATGGACTGGACAGCCAACGCAACAGTATTCGGTTTACGTGCCAGTGGTGTTCCGGTCCTTCAAGAAAATCGATTCTTCATTATTCCCAGTGGGAGCTGGTCAGTGGTGGAAGCCTGCTCAGGCATTCGCTATCTGCTCACATCCCTCTTTGTCGGCTCGATCTACGCCTACCTCACGTACACCCGCTGGCAAAAGCGCCTGGTATTTCTCATCTGGATGCTGGTGCTCCCGATCCTGGCCAACTGGTTGCGTGCATATACTATTGTGATGGTAGCTCACCATACAAACAACCAATGGGGCCTTGGCATGTCTCATCTGGCCCTGGGTTGGGTCATATTTGCGGTGACCATGATCGGTAGCTTTGCCGTGGGCCTCCGTTGGCAAGATCCGGAAATCCGCCCGGAGAAAAACCTCCTGGGGACCGTTGTTCCGGTTGGCTTTACGGCGGTCGCTACGCTGCTGAGCGTGCTTATAGTCCTCGGATGGAACCAACTGGCGAATTCTATTCGGAACCAACCGCCGCGGCCGGTTCCGGTGCTTGATCTGTCGAACGCCCTCAATGGGCTTGATAAAGTGCAGCCAACAGCGCCTAGGGTTGTTCCGCAGTTTGTCGGGGCGGCGGTCACTTATGAGGCAGCCTACCACTATGATGACGGCGAAGTAGCCCTCACAATCGCTTACTATCGCAACCAGCAGCAGGGCTCTGAACTGATCAACATCCATAATTTGATCGAGCCTACGCACTCTTGGGTCTGGCGCAGCAGTCAACATTGGGCATCGCTTGCGAAAGGTATTCCGGATTTGCGGGTTGAGACCTACGCCAGGTCCGAGGCACAGGCGGTTGTCGCAACGGTGTATTGGGTTGGCGGCTGGACAACAACCAGCGAAGTTGTCAGCAAGATCTATCAAGCCGTCAATCTGGTCACAGGCCAAGGCGATGACGGCGCAATGATCGTCATCACGGCATCAGATCGTTCAAGTGAAGAAGTTTCCGCAGCCCGGGTCAAGGCCTTTGTTCTCGAACGACTGCCCCGCATACTCAAAAACCTGGATGCCGTACAGGTTGAAGGCGGGTCAATGATCGTCGCCCGTACGCCAAGTTAAGAAAGCCCTGAACATACATGGACCGATCCTCTGGATGTCTGCTTGTGGCAAGCATTTTTGCGCCCATTCATGGTGGCTCAGCCAACGTTTATGCCAGTCTTTGTCGTCTTTCGCCGCCAGGATCCATGGCGGTTCTGGCGGCGCGACGCTATTACGACCGTGAAGAAGAGATTGCTGGTTGGGAAGAGCATGATCGGCAATGCGGTTATCCGGTGCATCGCCTCGATCTGTTGCGGCCCGCAATGCTCCCTCCACCAGCCAATAAGCTCGTTTCTGCATGGCGTTACCTGACTATCGACATTCCGCTCCGAGCCAGGGTACTGTTCGCGAGCTTGCAACTGATCCGACGTCACAATATGGGTCTGCTTTGCCTGGGGGAGTTGAATTCCTCGGCGTGGCTGGGTGGGGTGTGTCGCCGGTTGACCGGCTGCCGGCTGATCTACTACATCCATGGCGAAGAGGTAACCACACAATTTGATGCGGGTTCGTTTGGGAAAAAGCGTTTTTATTACCTTTCCCGGGCTGATGCCATCATTGCCGTCAGCCGCTTTACCCAACGAACCCTCATCGAAGAACTGGGTTTGCCTGCCGAGCGCGTCCACCTCATTGAAAATGCGGTCGACACTACCAAGTTTTCACCCGGTGCGAACGACATCGATTTTCGTCAGCGCTGGGGGGTTGCGGAAAAGCGTCTGGTCGTTGGGGTCGGTCGTCTGGTGCCTCGAAAAGGCTTTGATCAAACCATTCGGGGTTGGCCGGCAGTAGTCGCCCAGCACCCCAGTGCTCATCTCATGATTGTTGGTGATGGTCCGCAGCGTGCAGAGCTCCTGCAATTGATCGAGACGGTCAGGATGCAGAATCACGTCACCCTGACAGGCCCACTGTCGGATGCCGATCTCATAGCGTCCTATCGCAGCGCCGACCTGTTCATCATGCCCAACCGGACCATGCCCGATGGGGATACAGAAGGTTTCGGGCTCGTCTTTCTCGAAGCCAATGCCTGTGGGCGAACCGTGGTTGGGGGTAGGGCCGGTGGGGCGGTCGAGGCTGTGCGTGACGGTGAAACGGGGCTTCTCGTTGACGGCTACTCGGAGCAAGAAATCGCCGCGGCAATAAATAAGCTACTGGCCGACGATGAGCTCCGGAAACGCCTTGAATCCGGTGGTTTTGCGCACGCGCTGGCCAACAGTTGGACCACCCGAGCCACAGAGTTCCAGTCGCTGTGCCAGAAATTGGCGTCACGCTAACAGCCTATGCAGACAGATCAAACACGTACCTTGCTGGTGATTGCCGGAGAATTTCCTCCACTGAAGACTATTGGCCGTATCCGTACCGTCAAATTTGTTGAGCACCTCCAGTCTCACGGCTGGAAAGCCATCGTGGTCACCCTTGAGCCTTCAGGTCAGGAACCCAACTTTGACCCCGGTCTGCTCGCGGAAATTGCAGGAGGAGTCGAAGTCATCCGTCTGCCGCTGGTCGACCTCGAAGCCAGGATCGCTCAAATGGCCAAAAGGCTGCTGGGCCGTGGTTCAGCGGCAGGGGCGGGCAATAACGCGTCGAACACGGGGCCGGCGAGTTCGGTGGCAAAAAATGCAAGCACAACGAACTCGGGAGGGCAACCCAGCATTGCACCCCCCGGGCTGCTTGATCGAGCCCACGGTGCCGTCCGCTGGTTTCTTAAACATTTCATTTATATTCCCGATAGCTATGCGCCCTGGGCCAAAGTGGCTACCAGGGAAGGTCTGCGCATCTGCGCTGAGCGCAAGATTGACGCCATTTACACCACGCTTCCGCCGTTTTCTAGCACCTTCGTCGGTCACGACCTCCGGCGCAAGACCGGCTTGCCCTGGATTGCCGACTACCGTGATCTCTGGTACGGCGACGTTTTGCGCGAATGGTTGCCCGAATGGCGCAAACGCCTCGAACTCAGAATTGAGAAACGTCTTTTGCGCGCCGCCGACCTGGTGGTGACCGTATCCGAACCCAAAACCGCCTACATGCAACGCCTGCATCCTCAAGTAACGGCCCGCTGGGAAACGCTCACCAACGGCTACGATGTCGAACTCTATGACACCCGCGAACGAACACGCACCGTCGGCGAGGGGAATATTGAATTTGTCTACACCGGGCGCCTGTTCAAGAACCGCCGTGGCCATGCCTTTGCCGAGGCGCTCGGGCGTGTGCACCAGACCGATCCGACGCTGGCAGAATCAGTCAGGGTCCGCATCCTGGGCGGCGTCGAGGCTGACATTCGCGCCTGTTACGATCAGATTCTCTCCCGCTACGGCATCGCACACCTCTATGACTTTGCCGGGGATGTCAGCTATACCGAAGCCATGAATGCCCAGGTCAACTGCGACTATCTCCTGCTCATTGTCGATACCGGTGAAACCTCGGATGGCGTGATTCCCGGCAAGCTCTTCGAGTACGTCGCCGCCCGACGTCCGATCTTTGCCTTATGCGACCCCGGGGCTACTCAACAGATCATCGAAAGGGCCGCTCTGGGCAAAGCTGTGCCAGCCGAATCGGTGGAGGCTTGCGAAACCATGCTCCGGGCCTGGTTGGCCAAGCCGGTGCCAGAGGTGGTCGAATCGGACGATGTCTACCTTGAACAGTTTGACCGACGGACCATTACCGGCCGCTTTGCCGGAATGCTAGATCAATTGGTCGATGGCCACATTTCAGCGGTGCGTCACTGATGTTTGCTGCGTTGAAGCCCCGCCTCAAGGCGTTGGCAGCCAAAACGCTCTGGGCCTATGAGCCCGGGGATATGATCAACACGCTCCGGCAGGCCGGAGTGCTTCCCGGAACGACCCTCGTCGTGCATTCCTCATGGCTCCAATACAACGGTTTTCGCGGCAAACCCGCCGATCTTGTTCGGGCATTCAAGACGGCCGTTGGGGCACAAGGACTGCTGGTCATGACCTCCATGCCCTACTACAACATGAGTTCGCTTGAATGGCTGGACAAAGGCAAACCCATGAACGTCCTCCGCAGTCCCTCGATGATGGGGCTGGTTTCCGAGGCGTTTCGTCGTTCCGAAGGCGTCTGTCGCAGCCTCAGCGTCACCCATCCCCTGCTGGCCTGGGGACATGCCGCCGCAGAATTCGTGGCCGGACACCAGGATACCGACCGTCCCTTTGGTGCCGTGTCGCCCTTTGCCAAACTGCTTGAGCGAAATGCCGTCATTCTCGGTTTCGACGCCCCGTTTTCAAGCTTTACCTTTACCCATTTTGTTGAGGACCAGCTTGCCGATACCTTGCCGATTTCTCTCTACAACCCCGAGCCGGTTCGTGGAACAGTAGTGGATCAGGATGGAGCCATCAGTGAGCAGTGGGTTCAGGTTCTTTCGGTGGAAGCCAACACCTTGCGTCGTGAGCATCGGCTCGTCGAGAAACTGAGCAAGGACGGCGTTTTGCACCGGGCAAGCATCGGCCATACCTCGCTCATCTGGATTCGTGCTGGCGATCTCCTTGCCGGAGCACGCGGTCTCGTTGCAGAAGGCGCACATTTCTTCGATGCGCCCGAGCACAAATACACCTGAAAAAGAAAACTCATGGGAATCGCTGAAACCATCCGCCTCAAAAGTCTCTCCCTCAAGGATGCCTGGGGACTCGACCTGACCCGGCCGACCGACAATCGCACTCATCTGAACGCTGCGATCACCTGGCTGAAACATGCCCAGGATGTCACCGGCAACGGCGGCGTCGCTCAGACCTATCTGGTGCGTTCCCGGCACTGGGCGCCGTCCTACCCGGAGACCACCGGCTACATCATCCCCACGCTCTACCGCTATGCAGCACTGGCGGGCGACGACGATTCACGCCAGCGCGCCCGCCGCATGGCCGACTGGGAAATTGAAATCCAGCACCCCACGGGCGGTGTTCTCGCCGGTGCTCTGGGCGATTCCGACCGACCGACCATCTTCAATACCGGTCAGGTTATTTTCGGCTGGGCGCGCGCCTTCGAAGAAGAGGTCGATGAACGTTATCGTCAAGCCGCCGTCCGTGCGGCCGACTGGCTTATCGACGTCATGGACGGAGACGGCTGTTGGCGAAAGTTCGGCTCCCCGATGACCGGCAAGCACATCAACACGTACAACACCCGTACTGCCTGGAGCCTTGTGCGTGTTTACGACCTAACCGGGGATCGGCGCTACCTCAATGCTGCCGTGAAGAACGCCGAGTGGGCGATGACTCAGCGCAATGCTAACGGATGGCTGGCCGAGAATTGTCTGCAGGACAGTACCCAGCCCTTCACCCACACCGTTGCCTATGCCATGCGCGGCCTGCTTGAAATAGGTGAAGCCTCCGGCCGGCAGAACTTTGTTGCGGCCTCCCGCGTCATCGGCGATGCCATGCTGGCGGCTTTGCCTGCCGATGGCCGCCTGCCCGGGCGCTTTAACGAT
>JANNNT010000240.1:0-2126 GCA_031398685.1 Rhodocyclaceae bacterium
GAACGCCAAACCCCGCCTTTTCGATAGTCGACACCAGTTGCTGCGGCGACGTCTCGCTTGGCGACAAGTCGACACGCGCGCACTCGGACGCAAAATTGACGCTAGCCACCACACCCGGAAGGCGATTGAGCACTTTCTCGATGCGTGCGGCACACGCCGCACAGGTCATTCCGCTGAGCGGAAGATCAAGGCGCTGGATGGATTCAGCAGGATTGGATAGTTTCGACATGGCGTCCTACACCTGAACGATCAGGCGTATCGCAGCGAACAGACCCCAAAGACCAAAGGCAAGGACAAGCAGTCCGGCTGCAAAACGTACGACCGGTTTGGCGACATATTCGTTCAGCCGAACGGCGAGCAGGCCGGCGAGCAAAAGAGTGGGCAAGGTCCCCGCGCCAAAAGCCAGCATCATCCCCGCACCGCGCAGCGCCGAGCCGCTAGTCAGCGCCGTAACCAACGCGCTATAAACCAGCCCACACGGCAGCCAGCCCCACACCAGACCGAGCGGAAAAGCCTGCGCGATGCTGCGCGCCGGAAGAAAACGTTTTGAAAGCGGTTGCAGATGCCGCCACAACTTCTGTCCGAAGCGTTCGGTGAAGGCCAGCGCTCGGGTCACGCCAATCAGATACAAGCCCAGCGCGACGAGCATCAGATTGGCCAGCACAAAGAGAATGATGCGCACCGGCAACTGACCGGAAAGCGCAAGGCTCGCGCCGCCCAAGGCGCCGGCGATGGCACCGGCCGCACCGTAACTGATGATGCGCCCGAAATTGTAGGCCAGATGCAGTGTAGGCCGCGAACCGGCGCCCATCGACAGCGCACCGACAATGCCGCCACACATGCCGATGCAGTGCGTTCCACCGAGCAGACCGATCAGGAACAAGGCGAGATAGCTGGATTCAGGCATGGAGCCGCAGGTCGTTAATGGGAAGTGCAGGAGTTTAACCCACTTGCTCTTCGCGCCTGACACCTCACTCTACACATTGAAACCCGACGGGTTGAAGACGGCCCTGAACCGGAGGCTGTGGCCCGGCACATGGCAGTGAGGCAATCCGCATGCGGCATTGCGGTGGACAGTGTTCCGCGCAATCGATACAGTTGCGTCCGAATTGTGGATTACGCAGACCCGTGATTTCTCCCGGTCGTACGCGTGTCCATCACCCCTCGTCGAAGGATTCAATACCATGGGCCTGATACCCCAAATCGCCAACCTGCTTCCAGAAAAACTGTGCCGTTTTTGCGAAGGCCTGAGATACCCCCATGCGTTCATTTTCTCTTTGCCGATCTTTATCATCGGGCTCGTGTTTTCGCCCTACATTCCCTACGCAGAACCGGTGCTCACTGGCGTCGGCGTAGCCATGTTTTATTTCTCGAAAGCACGGTGGAGCTGAGTCCCGCTTCACACCCAGGAAACGCAAGACGCCCTGCAAGCCGCGCCAATCGGCGATCTGCAAGGGCATGCCCTGGAAGTCGCATGGGTATTGGCTGTCAGGGCATCAATTCGGAGAAGTCCTTCTTTATTGCCTTGCAGGCCGATAGACAAGAGGAACACCGCCTCAAATCACCTTCGAATAGCGCGTGCTCTCCCGGTCGGCGCGCAAATGCTTGTCGAACACCATCGAGATCGCCCGGACCAGCATGCGCCCTGGCGGCAGGACCACGATCCGCCGGTCCTCGACACGCACCAGACCGGCCTCTGCCATCTCGCGCAACGCCTCAAGTTCAGTCGCAAAATACGCCCTGAAATTCATTCCATGCGCGGCTTCAACCGAATCAAAAGAAAGTTCGAAGTGGCACATCAGCGACTGGATGATTGACCGCCGCAGGATGTCGTCGGCGTCCAGTTCGATGCCTTTGAAGACCGGCATCACGCCCTGATCGAGGCCCTCGTAGTACTCATCAAGCGTTTTCACGTTCTGGTAGTAGGCCGGTCCGACCTTGCTGATTGACGAAATGCCGAAAGACAGCATGTCGCAATCCGAGTGCGTCGAGTAGCCCTGAAAATTGCGGTGCAGGCGCTTTTCCCGCTGGGCGATGGCCAGTTCGTCGTCAGGCTTGGCGAAGTGGTCCATGCCGATGAAGACGTAGCCGGCGTCGGTCAGCTTGTTGATGGCCATAGAGAGAAT
>JANNNT010000019.1:0-5143 GCA_031398685.1 Rhodocyclaceae bacterium
TGCCCCTCTCGGCCCCCCACCACAACCTGAACGGCGCCTGATATGGAACCTACCGTCTTTTTCCTGCCCTCCTGGCCGCCGGTGCCGAGCCCGCTGCTGTGGATCGCCCTCGGCGTGGTCAGCGCCGCGCTGGCCGGCGAATGGGTGCGTCATCACCTCGGTCTGCCGCGCATCACCGCCTACCCGGTGGTCGGCATGCTGGTGGCGGCCATTGCCGGCGACCGCCTGGTTGCCGCGAACAGCGAATGGCTCAACCGCGGGCTCGACGTGGCGCTGGCCATCCTGCTCTTTGAACTGGGTAGCCGCGTCGATCTGGCCTGGCTGCGCAACAACCGCTGGCTGCTGGTGACCAGCCTGGTGGAAGCGCTGCTCGCCTTTGGCGCGGTCTTTGCCGTCAGCCGCTATCTGGGCCTGGCCGTCGAACCGGCGGTGCTGCTCGGCGCCTTCGGCATGGCCACCTCGCCGGCGGTGATCATGCGCGTGGTCGCCGAGAGCAACGCGCAAGGCCAGGTCAGTACCCGCCTGCTGGTGCTCACCGCGCTGGACACCATCTACGCGGTGATTACCGTACATCTGGCGATGGGCTTGCTGCACCAGCGCTACAGCGGCGACTGGGTGCTCACCATCACCCATCCGCTGTACCTGATCGGTGCCGGGCTGATCGTCGGCAAGCTGCTGGCCATGGCCGTCAGCGGGCTGCATCACTGGCTCCGCTTGCGCGACGAATACGCCTCGATCATCCTGCTCGGCCTGGTGCTGCTGACCATCGGCCTGATCGAGGCGCTGCGCCTGCCGGTGACGCTGTGCATGCTGTTCGCCGGCATCGTGCTGCGCAATGGCCAACGCCGGGCCTGGGTCTTCCCGCAACATTTCGGCTCGGTCGGCGGCGTGCTGGTGGTCATGCTGTTCCTGGTCGCCGGCATGCAGATCCGGATGGAGCATCTGCTCACCGGCGGCCTCCTGGCCCTGGTGCTGATCGGCGCGCGCAGTCTGGCCAAGCTGTGCGGCGTCCTGCTGCTCGCCCGCCCGTCCGGCATCAGCTGGCGTCAGGGCCTGTTGCTCGGCCTGGCGATGTCGCCCGCCGCCGGGCCGGTGATGGTGGCCGCCGCCGACCTCGGGCAAATCTACCCGCAACTGCGCGGCACCTTGATGCCGGTCGCCGTCAGTGCGGCGGCGATCATGGAACTGGCCGGCCCGATCATCGTGGCGCTGTGCCTCAAATGGAGTGGAGAACGACGTGAGTAAGGACATCAAGGAAACGCAGGATACGAAGGACACGACGGACACGAAGGACACGACGGACATCGAAAGTCTCCTGCCGGAATTTTCGCACTCGGCGCCGCTGACCCTGGGCATCGAACTGGAATTGCAGATTGTCGGCGGCCAGGATTACAACCTGATCGGGGCGGCGCCGGATCTGCTGCGCGAACTGGCCGGGCGCGAGCATCCGGGCGATGTCAAACCGGAAATCACCGATTCGATGATCGAATTGTCGACCGACATCTGCCAGGACTACAACGATGCCCTGACCCAGTTGCGCAGCATCCGCAATGAGCTGGTGCGCCAGGCCGACCGCCTGGGGGTGCTGCTCTCCGGCGGCGGCACGCATCCGTTTCAGCACTGGGGCCAGCAGGCCATTTTCGATTCGCCGCGCTTTCACCACATGTCGCAGCTGTATGGCTATCTGGCCAAGCAGTTCACCGTTTTCGGGCAGCATGTGCATATCGGCTGCGCCTGTCCGGACAAGGCGCTGTGGCTGCTGCATGCCCTCAGCCGCTATATCCCGCACATGATCGCGCTGTCGGCCGCCTCGCCGTTCGTGCAGGGCATCGATACCGGCTTCCAGTCGGCGCGCCTCAATTCGGTGTTTGCCTTCCCGCTCAGCGGACGGGCGCCGTTCGTGCTGAACTGGGACGACTTCACCGGTTACTTCCGCAAGATGATCGCCACCGGGGTGGTCAAGAGCATGAAGGATTTTTACTGGGATATCCGGCCCAAACCCGAGTTCGGGACCATCGAGCTGCGCGTGATGGATACGCCGCTGACCGTCGAGCGCGCCGCGCAGATTGCGGCGTATGCCCAGGCGCTGGCGCGTTATCTGCTGGAGGAGAAGCCGTACGAGCCGTGCGAGGACGATTATCTGGTGTATACCTTCAACCGTTTC
Source organism: Rhodocyclaceae bacterium (assembly GCA_031398685.1). Taxonomy (GTDB): domain Bacteria; phylum Pseudomonadota; class Gammaproteobacteria; order Burkholderiales; family Rhodocyclaceae; genus Propionivibrio. Next base: position 2,165 of record JANNNT010000019.1, read on the forward strand.
CAGGCCTGCCGCTTTGGTTACGACGGGACGCTGGTGGTGCCGGGTACCGCCGAGCAGCGGGTGATCCGCGACGATATCCTGCACACCATGGCGCGGGTGGAGATGCATGCCTACGATCTGGGATCGACCGAAGCGCTCAATCTGCTGCGTACCGAGGTTCTGCAAAGCCGCAACGGGGCGACCGAGGAACGCGCCTGTTATGCCCGCGAAGGCTCGCTGGAGGAAGTCGTCAGGCAGGCCAGCGAACGGTGGGCCGGACGGGTGGCTTGAGCCGGGGTGTCTGCCCTGGAAATCGGAAGCTCTTTTAGCCTCCACCATTTATGGACAAAGCACCAGCGCCCTCGCCTGCGCACGACAGGCCTCGCGCACCACCGGATCGAGCGCCTTGAGCCAGCGCGGCGGAAGCGACTCGGGGCCATAAAGCGCACCGGCCAACATGCCGGCAATGGCCCCTGTGGTGTCGGCATCGCCGCCCCGGTTGGTCACATCCACCAGGCAGCCCTCAACGCTGTCGGTTTCCAGCAGGGCCTGCAGGACAGCCTGCATTGTCTCGACGATCCAGCCGCTGGGATTCTCGCGGCGCCGTCTGCGAAACGCGAATTCCGGGTGATCGGCGATCAGCGGTTGGATACGGCGGCGATAGACCATGCGCAGGGACTCGCCACGCACGAAATCCTGCACGGCAAGGGCGATGAATTCGCAGGCCGCATCTGACACCGGGTTATGGTGCGTCACATGCGCCTGAGCGCGGACAGCGGCGCGTACCGCTGACTCGTCCTGGCCCAGCGTACCCAGCGCGGCGGGCAATACACGCATGGCCGCGCCGTTGCCGGCATCGAACTCCGACGGCGCTGCCGATGGGTAGCCGCTACGCCGGAAAGCGATCAGGTTACGCCGTACGGTATTGCCAATGTCGATCGGCTTGCCGCGCATCCAGGCATCGAAGGCACGGGCACAGGACAGCGCCCGCACCTCGCCCCCATCGGCAAGAATGGCGGCGCCAAGAGCCAGAGCCATCGTCGTGTCGTCGGTAACCTGACCGGGCTTGATGCCCAGCCAGCCACCGCCGCGTATCTCGCGATGAACGCCGTACTGGTAGGCAATCTCGCGCGGCATGAGGAACTCGACCGTCGCCCCCAGCGCATCGCCCAGGGCGAGCCCCAGATAGGCAGCCTCGGCACGCGCTATGAGCGGCGCGTTCACATTCAGACGCTACCTGCTCGAGTACTCGACAATGATGTTTTCATCACGCATCACCATCTGGCGGGCCAGAGGCCAGAGCGGCCATGTCGATAATCCGGCGACTGGCCCGCGCACGGCATTGGCGTTGCAGGTCGTCCCGTTGGCGGGCTTGTGGGCGATCTCGACCGCGCAGTCAGGCCTCGAGTGCGGCGCCGGGTTCATGAGCGTGACCATCGTCGTGACCGCTGCATTGGTCGCCGCCAAGGCAGGCTTCGATATTCTCGCCACCGGATGCGGCAGACAAACCGATCCAGTCCTTGATCACCGCCACGTCAAATCCCGCGCGGCACACGCCATCGACCTCAAGCAACGGACGCCGGATCAGGAGAGGATCGGCCTGATATATTTTGTCTGTTGGCATTTTCTGAGCTGTTTCTTGGACTCCTTGCCGTGCGGCCGCGGCCATATTTTCGTTATTTAAGACCTGTAGCGCGAAGAGCAAGACGACTACAGCAGGAGCACGCTAATCGCAAACCAGGCAGTTGAGAGGGACGTCGATCAAGGAAGCAACCAAACCGGTCAGCTTCCCACTGATTCTCACGAAACAACCAAAAGGAGTCCGCTTCACGTTGATTCTCACAAAGAAAGCGATGCGAAGCTGAGTTCTTTGGTCTCGGGTGTATGCTGTTGCATTAGGCACTCAAGGCGATTCTGATGATGTGCAGGAGCACCGAATATCCAACCCAGGGCGTTTTAGCCAAATTGACCTAAACAAAGTCAGGATAGTGAGCCGGCACCCGAGTTGCCACAAATAGGTCTGTAATCGTCGAGTCTAGACCGGATAACGAACCATCCATCCCACGAGAAAACAACATGAAACCACGGGCGTTTATCGGCTCCTCAGTTGAGGGGCTTAATGTTGCATACGCAGTGCAACAAAACCTATCGCATGATGCCGAGGTCACTGTATGGGACCAAGGTGTTTTCGAGCTATCCTCGACCACAATTGAATCCCTGACAAAAGCAATTTCTGCCACTGATTTCGCTATCTTCGTATTTAGCGCCGATGACGTCCAGAAGATGCGAGGTACAGACTCAGCATCGGTAAGAGACAATGTACTTTTTGAGCTTGGGCTTTTCATTGGAAAGTGGAAGCGGTTGCAGAGCGCCGTTTCGGCACCGTGTTTCATCCAAAGCGCCTTGGCTTTCTTGGCGGCCGAGATCATTTCCTCGGGTTGCCCGCCGCTGAAGCGCGTGAATTGCACGACTGACATATTATTCTCCTTCTACTTATCACCCTGTCTGGTGACCTGACTGAACGAAGAACGGTCTGAGGCTAAGTCGAGCTTCAATTGCTTCTGCCGACGTGGGGAGAGCGGCCAATCAAATTTAGCCGAGCGCCTTGCATGTGTCACCTGGAGTTCGGCCACTGGAGTTTGACCGGTTTCTCTCAGCCCTCGCACCTTGGCAATTGCCATAGATCAGGGCACGTCCGGTTTCTGGCATTGAGACTGGTGAATTTTTGCGACTGCTCACAGCCGCAAGTGGCCCTTCTCGAAAATCTGCTGCGTTGCAGCGTGACGGGCGGTATCGGGCCTATCGCGTCGCCGACCGAGCAGCGACCCCACTACGGTCGGTATCGGAGGTGCTGCGGAAGACGGCTAAACACTGTTAAGGGCTCTTGATGTGCCCACGCACTAAATCGCTACCGCGATAGCGCCCTGCGGCGAGGGCGGTAACCAGTTGAGAGAGTAGCTGTATCGGGGAGGGGAGCCCCAACTTGAGGATCGAGGTCCC
>JANNNT010000276.1:0-10139 GCA_031398685.1 Rhodocyclaceae bacterium
GTCCTCGCTGCCGGCGATGGCTTCGGACAGCGCAACGCAGGCGTCGTTGCCGGACTGCACGATCATGCCCTTGATCAGATCCTCGACCTTCACCTGCGTATTGACCTGGATGAACATGCGCGAACCTTGCGCCTTCCAGGCCTTCTCCGACACCGGCACCATCTGGTCGATCTTGATCGTGCCCTGCTTGAGCGCGGCGAAGGTGAGGTAAGCCGTCATCAGCTTGGTCAGCGACGCCGGTTCAAGACGTTCATCGGCGGCCTGTGAGGCCAGTTCCTGCCCGGAGCCGGATTCGATCAGCAGCCAGGACTTGGCGGCCAGCGCCGGCGGGGTGGGCAATTGCTGGGCGTAGGCCAGCACCGGGAGAACAAGCAGGGCGAGGAAAAGCGATTGGATCTTGCGCATGGGAACCGTGTACTCGTGTGTTCGTGGAAAACCACGATTATAACAAGCGCCTCCCTTGCGCCCTCGCTGTATCCTTGTGCGATTTTGTAACGGGCTGAATTAGTCGGCAGGAGTTGCCTTCGCTTGAAACCGGCAAATCCCCACAACGAAAACAGCGTTCCGAACGCAAAATCGGGGCATGGGTTTTCGCGAAGTCGTTGGATGTAAGTCTGCGCCGCTAGCTCTGGAGGCGTAGTCTGGTCGGAAACTTTGAAGACGAGGGTGCTCGGCTATTCATCGGGCTCGTGGGCGGCGACTCGGACTGCCCATTGGTAAGACAGATGCACCGTGTTTTCATTGAGTTGCGTGAGCAACTGGGCTGGCCCAACCGGGGCCGCATCACGCGCCTCGTATCCACGATTTGCGCCACTATTCCGAGTTCCGGACTAGGCCGTGCTCGGCATAGGAGACACACGACAGCAATGCGCTTGCTGCAATCTGGCATCCCATTCAACGAAATTGCGCTGTGGCTCGGGCACGAGAGTCGCGAATTCGGATACCCGCTTTGCGCGCTTGGCTGCTTTTCCGGGATTAAAGCGGGTAATCAAAACGCTTGAGCAGTTGCGCTGTTTCGTAGAGCGGCAGTCCCATCACGCCGGAGTAGCTGCCGGTCAGTTGCTCGACAAAAACGCCGGCGCGCCCCTGAATCCCGTAGGCACCGGCCTTGTCCATCGGCTCGCCGCTGGCGACATAACGCCGGATTTCGATTTCATCCAGCATGCCAAAACGTACCTCGCTGGCGGATAACACCGATTCGATCTGCCCTTCAAAGGCCACGGCTACGGCGGTGAGCACGCGGTGCGATTTCCCTGAAAGCCGGTGCAGGATACGTTGCGCATCGCGGGGATCGCGTGGTTTGCCGATGATTTCGCCTTCGAACTCAAGCGTAGTGTCGGCGGCCAATACCGGTTGCAGGGGTAGTTTTCGCCAGCAGACTGAAAACCAGCCATGTTCGGCCTTGGCACGCGCCACGCGTTCGACGTAGGTAATCGGGGTTTCATCGGCATACGCCGTTTCGTCGACTTCCGAATCCGCGCGCGACCCGTTGCGGAAAGCGATGGTGTCGAAACGTACGCCCATCTGGGTCAGCAATTCGCGGCGGCGCGGGCTGCGCGAAGCCAGGTAGATACGCGGGTTCTGAAGATTGATCGGCATGACGGCTAGCCTTCCCGATGGTAGGGATGATTCCTGACCACGCTGACGGCGCGATACAACTGTTCGCAAAGGATCAGTCGTGCCATGGCATGCGGCAAGGTCAGGCTGGAAAGTCGCATTGTATCGTTGGCACGCAGCTTTAGTTCGTCGTCGATACCATCAGCCCCGCCGATGATGAAGGCGGTGTCGCCGCCTTCGCGCATCCAGTCCTCAAGGCGCTGTGCCAGCTTCAGGGTGGTCAGGTCCGCGCCACGTTCGTCCAGCACGACAATTCGGGCGTAGCCCGGCAAAGCGGCCTGCAGGCGGGTTTTCTCGGCGGCCAGAAGCTGTTCGCGAGTTTTCGAGCCGCGTGGCTCGGGCTTGATTTCGGTAACGGAAAGCGGCAACTCGCGTGGCAAACGCTTGATGTATTCGGCGCAGCCTTTGGCCACCCAGTCAGGCAGTTTATGGCCAACAGCGAGGATGCCGAGTTTCATGCGCCAGCGGCGACGGCCTTGCGCACGCGAGCCGGGCCTTTGCCGCCCCACAGCTCTTCAAGGTTGTAGTAGCTGCGAATGGCCGGTTGCATGAGGTGGACGACGATGTCACCCAGATCGACGAGCACCCATTCACCGCCATCCTCGCCCTCGGTCGAAAGTATTTGGCCGCCGGCTTCGCGCACCTTGTCCTCGACATTGCGCGCCAGGGACCTGACCTGACGGTTTGAATCGCCGCTGGCGATGACGATCCGCTCGAACAAGGGCGTGAGTTTGGCGGTATTGATGACTTCAATGTCTTTGCCCTTGATATCTTCAAGGGCGCTGATAACGAGTTTTTCGAGCTGGGGTAATTTCATTATGAGTTCAAATCTCCGAGTAAAAGTGGTGAGCCTGAATGTAGTCGACAAGGTTGTCAGGCATCAAGTAACGAGAACTGAACCCTTTTGACAGCAGCGTACGTATTCGGGTTGCAGAAATATCGAGTTGGGTCATGGCGAAGGTGGCGATGCGACCCGCGGGTGTTTGAACCAGCGCTGAAGGGTCAGTGCAGAGCCGGTCAAGGTAAAGGCTGGCCAGCGCCGGTGACAGGCAGGTGGTATCCACCGGATACCCCGGACGATAGGCAACGGCGATGTGTGCCAGGTCAATCAGCTCCTCCCAGCGATGCCAGCCCGCCATACCGGCGAAAGCATCGGCACCGACGAGCAGGACCAGCGGCCGGTGTTCGCCACCAATCTCCGCCTGGCGCAGCCGCTCCAGCGTGGGCACCGTGTAGCTTGGCTGCGCCGCCTCGACTTCTGCGGCATCGAGTTCGAAACGCGGATTGCCTTCAATGGCCAGACTGACCATCGCCAGGCGTTGCGCAGCGCTGACTTTCGGTGATTTGCGCAGCGCCGGCTGGCCGGCGGGAATCCAGCGCACAGCGGCCAGACCCAGGGCGTCAGCCGCCTCTTCGGCCAAGCGCAAATGACCGAAATGAACCGGATCGAAGGTGCCGCCGAAAATTCCCAGCGGCTTGCCGGTTATCGCTTCAGGCATCTTCGTCAATGGTGACAAAAACGTCGCGATAGCTCACGTAGAAACTGGCGTATAGCGTCGGCAGCAGAATGAACACGATCATCAGCGTCAGCGTCACGGAGAACATCTCGCCGCCATCGGAGAACCAGGAACTCAGCAGGCCAACGGCCAGGCCAGGAATAACCGCACCGAAAACCATGATCGTCACGCAGTAGGCCACAAAGGCGCGCCAGTTGCGCATACAGGCAACAAAGCTGAAGAACAAGGACTTGCCGGGCGGCAGATCATGCCAGGCAACAAGCACGGGGGCGAACCAGTAAGCCATGATAAGCGGCGAAAACAGACCCATAGCCAGCTGCCCCGCGAGCATCACGTCACCGCTGGCCAGCGCCTGTTCGCTTGGTCGCTGCCCTAAAACAACAAGATTGAATAACACGCCATCGTCAATCAGTGCGGTAATCCCGAGAATGATGATGCTGAAGACAATGTAAACAGCCCCAAGAACCAGCAGCGAACGCAAGTTTTTGTGGAAGCCCGAGAACAACAGTTGCGGCGGGAGCGGGCTGCCCTGCTCGATCAGACGACAGGCATTCATCAGACTGACCGAAAAGATCGGAATAAGCAGTGTCGCGGCGATCTGTCCGATAAAGGGGAGCGAATTGAGCAGCGCCATCAACACCCAGTAGCCGAGCACCAGGAGCGAGAGCATCAGGTGCCTCTTGCGAAAAATCCCGAAACCCTCGGCGAGCCAGCGCCAGCCGCGACGGGCAGGAAGTGTCAGTGCTTGCATGGCGCCGCGACAAAAAGATTAGTTGGCAACAAAGATATCTCGATACGAAACATAAACCGACCCGGAAAGCACCGGAATGAGGACAAGAAAGCCCAGTCCGACAGGCAGGGCTGCAAAGAACATGAGCACCATGACGATCAATCCGTAGACCAGAAACGCCAGCATGTTCTTCAGGCAGGCATTGAAGCTGGCCTTGAACGCATCAACCGGCGGCATGTTGTTGAAGAAGACAAGTGCCGGTGCAAACCAGATGGCCATGAACAGGGGCACCGAAAGCACCAGCGAAAGCAGCATGGCGACCATCATGCCGCCAAAGGCCAGCCCGAAACCGGCCGGACGACCCATCATCAGGCCACCGGTCACGCTGCCGCCGCCTAGGACAACAACGATAATGACGACGACCAGCATGGCGACCATGTAGAGCACGCCGAGCATGACCAGATTGCCGGTATTCTGTTTGAAACCGATGAACAGATCAGCAACATCCGGCGTTTCACCGTTCGCTGCTTTCTGGCAGGCCCGCAGTATGCCGGCACCGAGCAGCGGGGTCAGCAGGTTGGCGGCCAGCGTGCCGATCAGCGGAACAATATGCAGACCGAGAATGACCACCAGCAGCACGATGGTCATCGCAATCCAGATCCCAGGATTGGCGACAAACAACGCCCACCCCTGCTTGAGCCACTCGAAGGCGTTGCCGGCCGAGACGACGCGGCTACCACCGTTGAAGGCCGGAGCCGGAATCGGGAAGTGTTCCATGGCATCGCTCACTTGAAGGGATTGGAAAAAGAAGAGTGGCAGCGGATTAAAGGCAGCGCCTTACGCCAGGCACCGCAGGCTCGCGGGCAGGGCACACAAAAAAACAAAGCGGGATCAGAAGGTGCCGATTACCCACATCGGCACGCTGAGCTGCGGAGTTCCCGGGGCATCGGAGCGAACAAAAACCCCATCACCTTTTTGGTCCACCAGCGTGTAGGGAATGCCGTTTTCCGGCGTCACCGTGATCTTGTACAGCTTGCCATTGATGCGGTGTTCCGCAATCGTGTCGCCTTCACGCTTTCTGATTGTCACCTGAGGTTCCAGTGAATCGCTCAGCGGCGCCATGACCGGCGGCGGAACATCCGGCAGCGGCTGCAGGTCGGCAGGCGCTTGGGCCGAAACCGGGGCGGCAAGGATGGCCAGCAGGGCAATGAGGGTGTGGAAACGGCGCATGACAAATATTTCCGGATGGCGAACGATAGGCCTTGATTATATTACAGATTGAGCAACATCTCGCGCTCCGAAGGGAGCGGGGCAAAGCCGCGAGATTCGTAATGCTTGAAAATGGCTTCGACAACGTCTTCCGGTTTGTCGATCACCTGGATCAGGCCGAGATCCGCAGGCGAAATTACGCCTTCATCGACCAGCGTGCTGCGAAACCAGTCGATCAGGCCGCGCCAGAAAGGCTCATGCACCAGAATGATCGGAATCTTCTGGCTCTTTCCGGTCTGGATCAGCGTTAATGCTTCGAGCAGTTCGTCGAGTGTGCCGAAACCCCCGGGCATCACGACATAGGCATTGGCAAAGCGCACAAACATGTACTTACGCGCAAAAAAGTGGCGGAAGGTTTGTGAGATATCCTGGAACTCATTGGCCGACTGTTCGTGTGGCAACTGGATGTTGAGACCGACACTCGGTGACTTGCCGAAGTAGGCGCCTTTGTTGGCGGCTTCCATGATGCCGGGGCCGCCGCCGGAGATCACCGAAAAACCGGCATCCGAGAGCTGACGTGCGATATCCTCGGTCAGCTTGTAATACGGCGAATCGGGCGGCGTGCGTGCGCTGCCGAAGATCGAGACGGCAGGACGGATATTCGTCAGTCGCTGCGTGGCCTCGACGAACTCTGACATAATGCCGAAAACCCGCCAGGCCTCTTGCGAGGCAGTGAACTTGGAGGCCGTGGGGTCGGCCAACGGGGGTATTTTTTCTTTTTCGCTCATCTAATTTTCTCAGTCATCATCTCAACTATGCCTATCTTGCTACTGGTCGACGGATCGTCGTATCTCTACCGTGCGTTTCATGCCATGCCGGATCTGCGCAACTCGCAGGGCGAGCCAACTGGCGCCATCTACGGTGTACTGAACATGCTACGCCGGCTGGATAGTGACTACAAGGCACACGACGTCGCTTACAAGGCCTGCGTCTTTGATGCCAAGGGCAAGACCTTCCGCGACGTCTGGTATGCGCAGTACAAGGCCAACCGACCGTCGATGCCGGACGATCTCGTTCGCCAGATCGAACCGATTCACACCGGCGTTGCTGCCTGCGGCTGGCCGATCCTGATGGTCGACGGCGTCGAGGCCGACGATGTGATCGGCACCCTGGCCCGGCAGGCCGCCGCGCAAGGCATCCAGGTGATTGTTTCGACCGGCGACAAGGACTTGGCGCAACTCGTCGACCCGCAAATCAGGCTGGTCAACACCATGAGCAACGAAGTGCTCGACGAAGCCGGCGTGCTCGCCAAGTTCGGCGTCCCGCCCGAACGCATTGTCGATTATCTGACGCTGGTCGGTGACGCCGTCGACAACGTTCCCGGCGTCGCCAAGGTCGGCCCGAAAACCGCCGTCAAATGGCTGGCGCAGTACGGCACACTCGATGGCGTAATCGCCGCAGCGGCCGACATCGGCGGCGCGGTCGGCGAAAACCTGCGTCAGGCACTTGACTTTCTACCGCTCGGTAAAAAACTCGTTACCGTGCGTTGCGACCTCGAACTGCCGCTGGCACTGGCCGACCTCACGCCCCGCGCTATGGATCGGGAGCGGCTGACCGAACTGTTCACACGCTACGAGATGAAATCGTGGCTGCGGGAAGTGCACAGCGCACCCTCAGAAAGTGCCGCCTTTCCTCTTCCCCCGAAAGAGGAGCACGGGGAGAGGGAGAACACCACGGTCGCATCGAGCACACCCGCTCCAGATCTGCTGGCCGGCAACGGCGCACATCGCGCGGGTTACGCAACAATTCTCGACTGGGCCAGCTTCGATGTCTGGCTGAAGAAAATTGAAGCCGCCCCGCTCACCGCGCTCGACACCGAAACCACCAGTCTCGATCCCTTTGGCGCGCGCATCGTCGGCATTTCCTTTGCTGTCGCGCTGGGTGAGGCCGCCTACCTGCCGCTGGCCCATGATTACGCCGGTGCGCCGGCACAACTGGGCGGCGATCACGCATTGGCGCGGCTCAAGCCGTGGCTGGAATCGGCTCGGCACGCCAAAATCGGGCAAAACCTCAAATACGACCAGCATGTGTTTGCCAACCACGGCATCGCGCTGGCGGGGGTCGCGCACGACACGCTGCTGCAGTCCTACGTCCTCGAAGCCGGCAAGGAAGGCGTGCGCGGTCACGACCTCGGCCAACTCGCGCTGCGCCACCTCGGGCTGGCAACGATTCCCTTCGAGGAGCTGTGCGGCAAAGGCGCCAGCCAGATCGGCTTCAATCAGGTCGCCGTCGACCAAGCCGCCGAATACGGCGCCGAGGATTCCGACCTGTGCCTGCGCCTGCACGCCGTGCTGTATCCGCAGATCACCGCAGATCAGGGCTTGACGCGAGTGTACGGCGAGATCGAAATCCCATCGCGCGACATCCTGTTCCGCATGGAGCGCACCGGCGTGCTCATCGACGCGGCCCTGCTCGCGCAGCAGAGTACTGAACTTGGCAAGCGGCTGCTTGAGCTTGAAGCACTTTCGCACGAAGCGGCCGGCCAACCGTTCAACGTCAATTCGCCGAAGCAGCTCGCCGAAATCCTGTTCGTCAAACTCGGCCTGCCGGTCAAGAAGAAAACCCCGTCCGGCACACCGTCGACCGACGAGGAGGTGCTTTCCGAACTTGCGCTCGACTACCCGCTGCCCAAGCTGCTGCTCGAATCGCGCCAGTTGGCCAAGCTCAAGGGCACCTACACCGACAAGTTGCCGAAGATGGTCAACGCGCAGAGCGGGCGCGTGCACACCAATTACTCACAGGCCGTGGCGGTGACCGGCCGGCTGGCCTCCAGCGACCCCAACCTGCAGAACATCCCGGTGCGCAGCGCCGAGGGACGGCGCATCCGTGCGGCCTTCATCGCCCCGCCCGGCGGCCACATCGTCTCCGCCGACTATTCGCAGGTCGAATTGCGCATCATGGCGCACCTCTCGGAAGACGCGCGCCTGCTCGAAGCCTTCAAACAAGGCGAGGACGTGCACCGCGCCACCGCCGCCGAGATCTTCGGCGTCACGCCGATCGAGGTTGGATCGGATCAGCGGCGCGTCGCCAAAGTCATCAACTTCGGCCTGATCTACGGCATGAGCGCCTTCGGCCTCGCCCGCCAGCTCGGCCTCGAGCGCAGCGCGGCACAGGCCTACATCGAGCGCTACTTCGCGCGTTATCCCGGCGTCGCCCGCTACATGGAAAGCACGCGCAACACGGCCAAGATGAATGGCTATGTCGAGACCGTTTTTGGTCGCCGCCTGTGGCTGCCGGAAATCCGCGCCGCGCAGGCCGGTCGCCGCCAGGGCGCCGAGCGTGCGGCGATCAACGCGCCGATGCAGGGCACCGCCGCCGACCTGATCAAGCTGGCGATGATTGCCGTGCAGGGCTGGATTGACCGCGAGCAACTGAAAACCCGTCTCATCCTGCAGGTGCACGATGAACTCATCCTCGAAGTTCCGGATGACGAACTGTCACGGGTGCGCATCGAACTGCCGCCGCACATGACGCAGGTCGCCAGGCTGCGCGTGCCGCTGGTCGTTGAGGTGGGCGTCGGGGCCAACTGGGACGAAGCGCATTGAGCGGAGAACAGCCATGCTGAAACTCGTCCAGTTCCATCCCGCCTTTGGCGTGCGCAACATGAGCCCGTATTGCCTCAAGCTCGAAACGTATCTGCGCATGGCCGGCGTCGCTCACGAAGTGGCCTGGAACAGCGATACCAGCAAAGCGCCGAAAGGCAAGCTGCCCTACATCGTGGATGGGGATGTGGTGATGGGCGACTCCGCACTGATCGTCGATTATCTCAAGGCGAAGTATGGCGATCCGCTGGATGGCGCGCTGACGGCCGGACAGAAGGCACAGCTGCTGGCCTGGCGCGTGCTCTTCGAAGACAGCCTGATGTTTCCCATCCTCCACTCGCGCTGGATCGACCCGGCCGGATGGGACCGGATGAAAACCCTGTTCAAGCGCCTGCCGCTACCCTTGCGCCTCATCGTTCCCGGGATTGTGCGCAACGGTGTGCGCAAGCAGCTTTTTGGTCAGGGCATGGGCCGCCACGCGCAGGACGAAATTTACCGCTTCGGCCTGCAGTATCTGGCGGCTATCGAAACCCAGCTGGGTGACAAGGAGTTCATGCTGGGCGACACACCCACCTCACTCGACGCAACGGCCTACGGTTTTCTCGCTAATCTGGTTGATATCGATTTCGACAACCCGCTCAATCGCAAGGCACGTGCCACACCGAGCTTTGTCGCCTACTGCGCACGCATCCGACAGCGCTACTTCTCGGATCTATAGTCCACACCGCGTCGACTTGAGAACGTAGCGAAACAAGGCCGTACCGTCCTCATTCCGAATCGAGTTGCGGCCAGCGGGGCTGTCGCCTGTCGCCGCATCGCGGACGGTCACTGATCGAGAACGCAACGCAGCGCTGTGCCGCCATGGATCGCGCCCGCTGCCGGCACGTAAATGATCCGGTACCTGCCGCTTAAAGGTAAAATTGTCAGCATGAATACGTTGCTTGTGCTGACCAACCTGCCGGACAGAACAACCGCCGAAACGCTGGCGGCCACACTCGTCGAAAGCCGGCTCGCCGCCTGCGTCAATATCCTCCAGCCCTGCCGCTCGATTTATCGCTGGAAGGGCGCCGTTGAAACGACGGACGAAGTGCCGATGCTCATCAAGACGACCGAGGCCCGTTATCCGGCGCTGGAGGCGGCAATCCGCGCGCAACATCCCTACGAAACACCCGAACTCATCGCGCTACCCGTGGTCAATGGTTTGCCTGACTATCTGGCGTGGGTCGCGGCCGAAACACAGCTCGACCACTGGTCGTCTTCATGATCCATCGCCTATTCCTTTGCCTCTTGTTGCTATGTTCCTTCGCGAACGCCGAGGATCTGCTGCATCCGTCGGTTGCTTTCAAACCCTCTGCCCACGCGCTTGATGGCCAGATGATCGAGGTCCGTTTCGAGATCGCCAGGGGCTACTACCTGTATCGCAACAAATTCCGCTTTTCTGCCGAGCCGTCCAGTGTTCAGCTC
>JANNNT010000280.1:0-3545 GCA_031398685.1 Rhodocyclaceae bacterium
CTGCAGCGCATGCTCGATACCGGGCTGCACTTCACGGTGGCCGATGCGGTTCAGCACGGCATCAGCCTGACAAAAGGTCTTTCCAGCTTGCATCGGCTGGACATTACGCACCGCGACATCAAACCCGACAATATCCACATCGGCCGTGACGGCCGTCTGCGTATTCTCGATCTGGGGGTTGCCGCCAGCCTTACGGAGGACGACGCGAACGTCGGCAGCCCGGGAACGCCAAGCTACATGGCGCCTGAGCTGTTTTCCGGCGACAAAGCCGTGGCCGCGCATGACCTCTATGCCGCTGGGGTAGCGCTTTACCATCTGCTGACGCGTAAATATCCCTACGGCGAGATCGAGCCTTTCCAGCATCCAAAATTCGGCGAACCGGTGGCGCCTACGCGCTACCGCCCGGATATCCCCGGCTGGCTTGAAAACGTTTTGCTCAAGGCCGTGTCGAAAGACCGTGCGCAGCGCTTCGAGACCGCCGAGGAGTTTCTCCTGGCGCTCGAACGCGGGGCCAATCGGCCCGTGAGCAGGCCACGCGTAACGCCGCTGGCCATGCGCAATCCGGTGCTGACCTGGCGCATCGTCGCCGGTTTCTCCATCGCTCTGAATCTGGTATGTCTGATGTTGTTGATGCGTTAAGGTGGAAACCATGTCAAAAACAGCCCTGATCCTCTTTGCCCACGGCGCCCGCGATCCCGAGTGGGCCGCGCCCATGCTTCGGGTACGGGCGGCTGTCCGGGCCAAGGCGCCCAATCTGCGGGTCGAACTTGCCTTTCTCGAATTCATTTCACCTGGTTTGGGTGAATGCGCCGAGTCCCTTCTTGCCGAGGACTTTCAACACCTTGTCGTGTTGCCGATGTTTATCGCGCAGGGTGGGCATCTCAAGAATGACGTGCCACTTCTGTTCGACGAGCTTCGTCAGCGGCATCCGCAAGCGGTTTTTGAACTGGCCGGTGCGATCGGCGAAGCGGAGAGCGTCGTGCAGGCGATGGCTGCCCATGTGCTGGCCTTGTCCGAGGGCTGACGATCATGCTGCGCGTCCTCGTCATCGATGAATCCCGCACGCGCGCCGGTGAAATCTGCGCCGGGCTGGCGCTGGCCGGATATCAGGTGGCGGCGATTCTTCCCGATTCGGCCAACCTCGCGCACCAGGTAGAGAAACTCCAGCCCGACATCATCCTGATCGAAACCGAAGCGCCGAGTCGCGATACGCTGGAGCATCTGGCGGTCGTCAACGAGCACATGCCGCGTCCCGTCGTCATGTTTACCCAGGATGGTGCCGGGGAAATGATCCGTGACGCGGTACGGGTGGGCGTTTCAGCCTACGTGGTCGACGGTCTTGATGCGAAACGCATCAAACCGGTGATTGAAGTGGCGCGTGCCCGCTTTGAGGAGCATCAGTCGCTTCGTCAGGCGCTCTCGGCGTCCAATCGCAAGCTTTCCGAGCGCAAGCTGCTTGATCGCGCCAAAGGCGTGCTGATGAAAGCGCGCGGCCTCGACGAGGACGACGCTTACCATGCGCTGCGCCAATTGGCCATGGAGCGCGGAAAAACAATGGCCGATATCGCACGCGATGTGCTCGATATGGCCAAGCTGTTCGCCTGAACAAATCCCTTCCGTAGTGCCGTCTTTCGTGCTCGATGCACTCGAAGGGTGCGCGAGAAACGCGTTTCATATTCCATAAATTTGATCTAACTAACTGATAAATAGTCTATATTCTATATTTTAATGTCTGGCACGGTCGTTGCTCAATATCCACTGAAGGCATAACCAAAGGCGGTTGTGTCGGGAGTCAGAAACTCCACAGGACAAGGGCGTCCATCCATGCTTTTCAAAAGAAGCATGGGTGTGCGCCCATTTTTTGAGGCCAAGGAGAATTGAAATGGATGACGGGAAAACCACCAACGACGCTGCGCTGCTGTCGCGCCGCGGTTTTATCAAGGCCACAGCCCTGGCCGGCGCGGGATTGTCACTGATGGGTTCGCTACCCGCAGGCGCCTGGGCGGCCGGTTCCGATGCGCCCGAGAAGAAGGAAGTACGTATCGGCTTCATTCCACTAACCGACTGCGCTTCGGTGGTGATGGCCGCCGAGATGGGTTTTGACAAGAAATATGGAATCAAGATTATTCCGACCAAGGAGGCTTCCTGGGCATCGGTACGCGACAAGCTGGTGAACGGTGAGCTCGATGCGGCACACGTTCTCTACGGTCTGATCTACGGCGTGCAAATGGGGGTTGGCGGGCCGAAGAAGGACATGTCGGTGCTGATGAATCTCAACCACAATGGTCAGGCCATCACCCTGGCCAACAAGCTGAAGGATCTTGGCGTTACGGATGGCGCTTCGCTGAAGAAACTGATTTCCGCGAAACCCGGTGAGTACACCTTCGCCCAGACTTTCCCGACCGGTACGCATGCCATGTGGCTGTACTACTGGCTGGCGGCAAACGACATCAATCCGATGAAGGAGGTGAAGGTGATCACCGTGCCGCCGCCGCAGATGGTCGCCAACATGCGTGTCGGCAATATGGATGGCTTCTGCGTCGGCGAGCCGTGGAACAACCGCGCCATCATCGACAAGATCGGCTTTACCGCCGTGACCACCCAGGACATCTGGGTCGATCATCCGGAGAAAGTGCTCGGTACCTCGGCGGACTGGGTGGCCAAGAACCCGAATACGGCGCGGGCGATGACCGCGGCAATTCTTGAAGCCGGACGCTGGATCGATGCCTCGCTGGCCAACCGGCGCAAGACGGCCGAGACGATTGCACAAAAATCGTATGTGAACACCGACATGGACGTCATCCTCGAACGCATGCTCGGGCGCTATTCCAATGGCCTGGGCAAGAGTTGGGACGACAAGAATTACATGAAGTTCTTCAACGACGGCGCGGTGAATTACCCCTATCTCTCCGACGGCATGTGGTTCATGACCCAGCACAGGCGCTGGGGCCTGCTCAAGGATGAGCCGGATTACCTGGCCGTGGCCAGGAAGGTGAACCGCATCGATATCTACAAGGATGCCGCGGGAATGGTGGGTGCGTCGCTGCCCAGGAGCGACATGCGCTCGCGCAAGCTGATCGACGGCGTGGTTTGGGACGGCACGGATGCGCAGAAGTATGCCGGTAGCTTCAAGATCAAGGTTTAGGGGACAAAGGAGACATCATGACTGCTATCACTCTGGAGACTCCGATGATTGAGCCGCATGTGACAGGTAATACACACCAGGTCGCGCCGCCGAGAGCGGTACCGGAACCGGCGATTGCCGCCAATGACTCCGCCAGTAACGCGGCAGTGGTCGCAAGGTCCGGCACCGGCGAGACGGGCGAGAAGTTGCGCGCCATCGTCAAGGCCGTGCTGCCGCCGCTGATCGGGTTTGCCGTATTCATCGGCATCTGGTACCTCACCACCCTCAAAGCTTCCGGCCTGCCCGGGCCGGTGACAACCTGGAAGGCGGCGGCCGTGCTGTTTGCCGATCCCTTCTACAGCAACGGGCCGAACGATCAGGGCATCGGCTGGAACGTGCTCTCCTCGCTCAAGCGGGTGGC
>JANNNT010000023.1:0-10849 GCA_031398685.1 Rhodocyclaceae bacterium
GTGAGTGAATGACATGGCTTTCCCTTTGCGGATTCGAACACTACAAAGGTAACCCCATTGCTCATCTCGCCCTTTGTATTTCCCACCTCAGTGTGTCGCAATTCGTAATGGAATTCGCAATCCGGCCTGTAGGTGCCGGCCCTCAGCTTTGGTGCAGGAACTTTTGGCGAATCGGGACCTTTGTTTGCGGCGGTCGCCATCGCCTTAACTATGTGAATGGCCAAGCTTAAGACAGGATCACTCGGAGACGATCTGATGCAGTTGCAAAAACCACCGGTCCAAACTCTCCTTCAGTTGTGCCGTTGCCTGCACATTCCAGGAAAACAGGTGCCGCTCCGTTTCTCTGGCGAAATCCCTGAATTGCCATTCAAGTTCATCGAGGAGTACGGTTAGCTCGGCGCAGAGTTCAGGCTCACCTTGGTTCGCCATCATCATGATTTCTTCAAAATTGGACTCATCGAAACCGGGTTCGATCATCAGCATGCGCAGGCTATCCACACGTTCGATCAAAGTTGAAATTGATGCCACGTCGGCTGGCGAGAACGTCTTGCGTAGCGCATTCCAGTCGTTAAACAGCTTCGCCATCTGGCCGAGGCGGTTTATCAAAAATACATCATCGATCGGTTTCGCGGAAAGTGTTTGCGGACCATCAAAGAGCTTGCCGACGATTGCTATTGCCGTCGCATCGTACTTGTCTTTATTCATCCGCATTTTCATGCTGATTCGCTTGTCAGCGCCTTGCCTTTGAAGAAGAGAGGCAACCACCTCGGCAACGGACAGATAACTTGAAACAGTATCAATTCTGGTGGCAGGAAGGCGATAGGGATAACCACCGCCGTTGAGTCGTTCATGGTGTTGTAATACAGCTCTGGCGGTTCCTTTGGGAAGTTCCGGAAAGTCGCGCAGCATCAGGAAGCCAATGATGGGGTGAACGTAAATCTGGCGACGCTCTTCAGAGGATAGCTGATGTTGCTGCGAGAGCATGGCTTGGTCAATATAGAGCTCTCCGACGTCATGAAACAGGCTGGCCAGCGCCAGCGCCCGCAGTTCTTCGCGCGGTAATCTGCCGCGAATTCCCAATACCATGGCAATCATTGCCGCGATCAGCGAGTGCTGAAAGAGTTGCGGCCGATTTTCCTGCATCACCGAAAGTCTCAGACTCAAAGGTGCCGGAATTTTCAGATCCCCCAACAAACCGAACATCCGCTCAAGCAATTCTGGACTGTCGAGCACGGGCGCCAGCGAAGGCACACGGCTTGCTTCCTCGTAGCACAAGGAGATGATCGCCTTCGCATCGAGCGCCCCATCAATGCTGAGCAAGTGTTCAATGGGCTTAAGCAACTTGTGCGCGATAAGTCTGTCATAAAATCCGGGAGAGAGATGAGTACCTTTGCGTACCAGTTTCATTCCACCACGGGCGTAAATATCCTCACTCGCCAGGACTTCGCGCTGACTGGCGAAACCAGTCACCTCTTTGATGAACACCGTGCTGTCTTCAAGTGTCCGACTGGCGAGCTGTTCCTGCATGTTGTTCTGATTTTCAGCAATCGGCACGGTATCAATCCTCAATCCAAGAGTTGGTTCGAATATTCTTCGGACATAATAACCTATGGCTAGTGGCTTCAGTGGTGCGCAGGATGAGCTCTTGCTGGCGAGAGTCGCGCAGAATTTGCGACTCACGGGAAAATGGCTAATGCCAACAGCACTAGCCGGATAGCAATCAAAGCACGTCCTGTGCGGGCCGCAATCAGCGCCTTTTCTCTGCTAACTCCATCAATGGTGTAAATGAATCAAATACACTGTTTCCAGAATCAACGGTCAGGGAACGCGTCGTACATAACACTGCCGCGTCGTTCCCCTCTGAACTGACGTCCGAAAATAATCATGCCCCTTCCTGTGAGAACGACGGTGGCTCTAGCAACCCGAAGTTCCTCCCCCTGGTCTGGCAAAACAAATGTGCCATTGGAACTCGTATCAGTCAGCACGATATCCTCAGCGCGCCTGTCTATCCGGCAATGATTTCGCGAAACGTGATTCCCAGCGAGAACCAGATCGTTTCGCGGATCACGTCCAATAGTGACAATCGGTTTGTCGTGGGCAAATTCAATTGTTTTGAGATTGTGACGCAGAACGAACCAGCGACCGGTCTGGGTAAAAGCCTTGGTGACCGGCCAAATCGACCTCCCCCCATAAGCGGTCGATGGAACCTCACGGCGCCAATCAAACGAGTGTGCTGCAATCGGTGGCGGAGAATCGTTCAGGGGATGAGCAAATTTGCGCAGTTCGGGATTGAGGGCCGAGATAACTACGCCCGAGACCACTATGCCGTCATCCACCACCGCGAGTAGCGAGGCGATTTCAATGGTGCTGTCAGCATCGTCTGTCAATCTCTTAAGCTCAAGGCCCTGATGAATGCCGATGCGCAAAGTCAGGCTGTTGCCAGATTGTGGCGGCAAGGCAGCGCAACGATGCTGCATTTCACACGCCCCCAGAACCGCTGCTTCGGCCGTATCGAAAGCCATTTGAAGGCCATTAGTCAATCGATTGTAGATCTGCCCAAGATAGACTGCGGCAACACGCTCCATTCGATTGAGGCTACGCTCCATTCGTCTTTGGAGCTTAGCCGCATCAGACTCTGCATAGGAGGTACCGGATTCCACCACCTCGGCATGGACTTGATACTTTCTGAGAGCCGAGTTCACAGCAATCGTCAGCATAGTTGGTGGTAGATATACGATTTGTATAACGTATAGGTTATCGGCATCTTCATTACTTGCTCGTGACATTATTCACACAAAGTGAGTTTCGACCTGATTTATTTCAAGCCCACTAATGCTTCAAGAGTTGTGACAATAGGATCACCGGAAGCAGAGCACGGCGGTCCTGATCCGAGCCATCGAGGTCGTAAATCGACCGATTGCCAACGTCGATGCTTCAGTCAAAAGGAAAGCGCCAAATAGTCGATGAGCGCAATGATTATATGGCCGGTGTGCGATACCCTCATCTCTCGTGCGTAACTGATCGCGGCTACACTCCAGACGAGTCTCAATCGCGAAATCTGTGCATCTTTTGAGGAAAAATTATGAAAATCGTCGTACTCGATGGACTTACACTGAATCCCGGAGATCTGAGTTGGGAAGGGCTCGAGGAATTAGGCGAGCTGACGGTTTACGACCGTACACCACCGGAGTTGGTGGTTGAACGGATCGGCACGGCTGAAGCTGTTTTCACCAACAAGACCATTCTTTCCCGCGAACACTTCGATCGGTGCCCCCAGGTCAAATTCGTCGGCCTGCTCGCGACCGGCTACAACGTCGTCGATATCGTGGCAGCCAAGGAACGCAGCGTCGTGGTCTGCAACGTTCCGACCTATGGCACCATGGCAGTAGCGCAGTTTGCCACCGCGCTACTGCTGGAATTGTGCCATCACGTCGGCCAACACAGCGCGGACGTTCGGTCGGGGAACTGGGCAAAGAAGACGGATTTCTGCTACTGGCTCAATCCCCTGACCGAAGTGGACGGCAGAACACTCGGATTGATTGGCTTTGGACGCATCGGGCAGGCCTTCGGACGAATCGCACAGGCGCTCGGCATGAATGTTCTTGCCTGCGACGACTACCAGGACACGCAACTGGAAGGCCCGAATTTACGCTACGCAACACTCGACGAAATCTATGCTGATTCCGACGTCATCAGTCTGCATTGTCCGTTGTTTGAGAACAACAAAGGCATGATCAACAAGGCCGCCATTGCGAAGATGAAGTCGGGTGTCCTGTTGATCAATACTTCCCGCGGTCCCCTGATCGTCGAGCAGGATCTTGCGGACGCGCTTCATGCCGGAAAGGTTGCCGGAGCCGCCCTCGACGTGCTCTCAGTGGAACCTCCGAAGGCGAACAACCCACTGCTTACAGCGCCGAACTGCATCATAACGCCGCATATTGCATGGGCGACTAAAGAAGCCAGGACGCGCCTGATGAACATTGCGATCGAAAACCTCGCAAAATTCCTGAAGGATTCACCTCAAAACGTCGCCAATCCATGAAAAATGAGTTAAGCCAAGGCTTTGTCGACGGCGCGGCGCGCTGTCTGGATGTCGGTTGACTGATTGTCTGATCAAACTTTAGCCAATCGTGTCCAGCGGATCATCCCTATTGTCACAAACCCGACATGAAAACCACCATCGACTTTGCCACGACCGACGATCTCGAAGCGCTGGCCGACCTGCTGGCGGAACTCTTTACGCTTGAAAGCGACTTCCGCCCCGAGCGCAACAAGCAACTGCGTGGTTTACGCCTGATTCTCGACAACCCGCAGATCGGGCGACTGTTCGTACTGCGCATCGATGAGGAAGTCGCCGGGATGGCCAACGCGCTGATTACGGTGAGCACTGCCGAAGGCCGCTCGGTCGTGTTGCTCGCTCGACGTGTTATCCCCGGTTTGAGGAATCAAACCGGCACGCCCAGCACCACGTGGCTGGCCTTGATCAAGGCGGTTGCCGTTACGCCGTCCTTGAGCCCCAGTTCAAGAACCGCTTCGTTGGTGATTACCGCATAAACCATGGTGCCGCCGGACAATTCAATACCGACCTCGGAATTGATTGCTCCTTTGGACAGCCGGATCACCTTGCCCGGTGAGTTGGTTGCGGGCAGAAAAACGTACGTTGGCTTCGCCGGTCAGCACCATGACCCACGGTGCCTTGACGTAGGCAACAACGTCCTTGCCAACCGCCAGCCCCAGAGACTTGACGCTGCCTTCGGTGACGATGGCGACGATCTTGTCGCCCCCGGCCATGGTGAGTTCAACTTCGGCATTCACAGCACCATCGACGAGCGCCGTAATCTGTCCCGTGAAAACATTGCGTGCGCTGACATTCATTGTGTACTCCTTCAAATGAATAAATCTGCTGGCCCGATTTTCGCTATATTCACATCAATAGAGCGATTCCTGTCGTCACGGCTGGACCCTAGACCAACTCGTTGTGCAATGGCAACCATAGCGATATGGCCGTAGTTCACACGAGCCAACTAATTTTGTAGTATTTTTTGCGTTCGTTGTATACACGACAACATTACGACAATTATGGAACAAACCCCACATCGCCTGCGCGGCAAACTTCAAGTCGACACCGAGTTCGGCACCTTTCTCGGCGACACCCGCATCCGCCTTCTCGAAGCGATCGGTACCTTCGGTTCGATTTCGCAGGCGGCCAAGGCCGTTCCCCTCTCGTACAAGGCTGCCTGGGACGCCATCGACGCCATGAATAATCTGGCCGACCACCCCTTGGTGATTCGTTCGACCGGTGGACGTCACGGCGGTGGAACGGCCATTACCGATTACGGGCGCAAGGTGGTCGCACTTTACCGGGCTCTGGAAGCGGAATACCAGGCGGCGCTGGATCGCATGGCGTCGACGATGGGTGACGAGCAGGCCGGAGATTTCAAGTAGTTCCGCCAACTTCTCAAGCGTATGTCGATGAAAACCAGCGCCCGCAACCAGTTTGCCGGAACGATCATCGGCCTGCGCGCAGGTGATGTCGATTTCGAAGTGCGCTTGCGCCTTGATGCCGAGAACGAACTGGTCGCCGTCATTACGCGTGAATCGGCGGAAAACCTCGGTCTGCAGATCGGGATGGAGATCAATGCGCTGGTGAAATCATCGTCCGTCCTGCTGCTTACCGACCCCAATGTAAAGACCACCGCCCGCAACCACCTGTGGGGTGAAGTGACGCGTATCTCGGATGGAGCGGTCAACGCCGAAATCACCCTCGTCCTACCCGGCGGCAAGACCGTCTGCGCCGTGGTTACCCACGACAGCGTGGCCAATCTCGGCCTCGCTGTCGGCGAACGCGCCTGCGCCGTGTTCAAGGCGTCAACGGTCATTCTTTGTCTTTACGCCTGATTTTTCAACCAAGGAGAACTGCCATGTCCCGTGTCACCGTACTGCTTTCCGCGCTTCTGCTAGCGGTTGGCGCGCAGGCCGCCGAAGTTCAGGTCGCCGTCGCTGCCAACTTCACCGCCCCCATGCAGCAAATTGCCACCGAGTTCGAGAAAGATACCGGCCACAAAGCCATGCTGTCCTTCGGCTCAACCGGCAAGTTCTACGCCCAGATCACCAATGGTGCACCCTTCGAGTTCTTCCTGGCGGCTGATGACGAAACACCGGCCAGGCTGGAAAAAGAGTTCCTGATTGCACCGCGCAGCCGCTTCACCTACGCCATTGGCAAGCTGGTGCTGTGGTCGTCAAAGGAGGAGTACATCGACAGCAAAGGCGAGATCCTGAAAACCGGTGATTTCAAGCATCTGTCGCTGGCCAACCCGAAGGCCGCGCCCTACGGTGCTGCGGCAATCGAGACGTTGAAAAAACTCGGCCTGCTTGAAAACATCGAGCCCCGATTCGTCCAGGGCGAGAATATTGCCCAGGCGCATCAGTTCGTCGCCACCGGCAATGCCGAACTCGGGTTCGTCGCCCTGTCACAAGTGTTCAAAGACGGCAAGATCACGTCCGGTTCCGCCTGGATCGTTCCCGTCAATCTGTACGCTCCGATCCGGCAGGATGCCGCGGTTCTTGCCAACGGAAAAAACAATCGGGCGGCGATGGCGCTGGCGGAGTATCTGAAGTCCGACAAGGCGCGTGCCATCATCAAGTCCTACGGTTACGAACTTTGAAAACAAACTGAATTCAGGGTTATGGATATGGACAATGCCGACTTGGGTGCCGTCTGGCTGACCCTAAAACTCGCCAGCGTGGTCACGGTGCTGTTGCTTCTGATCGGGACGCCCATCGCCTGGTGGCTGGCGCGCACGCGCTCGCGGCTGAAGGGAGCCATCGGCGCCGTCGTCTCCCTGCCTTTGGTGCTGCCGCCGACCGTGCTCGGTTTCTACCTGCTCGTCGCTCTGGGGCCGAAAGGTCCGGTCGGGCAACTGACCGAGGCACTCGGCCTGGGCCTTCTGCCCTTCACCTTTCCCGGCCTGGTCATCGCTTCGGTGTTTTATTCCCTGCCCTTCATGGTGCAACCGGTGCAGAACGCCTTCGAGGCCATTGGCGAGCGCCCGCTCGAAGTCGCCGCCACCCTGCGCGCCAGCCCCTGGGACACGTTCTGGTCGGTGGCGGTCCCGCTGGCCCGACCGGGCTTCCTGTCCGGCGCGATAATGAGTTTCGCCCATACCGTCGGGGAATTCGGTGTCGTGTTGATGATCGGTGGCAACATTCCGAACAAGACACGAGTCGTCTCGGTGCAGATCTACGACCACGTCGAGGCGCTCGAATACGCGCAGGCGCACTGGCTGGCCGGCGGCATGTTGACCTTCAGCTTCCTCGTCCTGCTGACGCTGTACACGCTGAATCCACGAGCCGGGAGGGTCGGGCCATGAGCCGCAACATCCACGCCCGTTTCCGTGTCGACCGGGGCGACTTCGCTCTCGATATCGATCTCGAACTGCCCGGTCACGGCATCACGGCGCTCTTCGGCCATTCCGGTTCGGGCAAGACCACCTGTCTGCGCGCCATGGCTGGCCTGGAACGTGCGCCAGGCGGGTTTTTTTCCATCGGTGACGACGTCTGGCAGGACGAGCAGAACGGTATTTTTGTGCCGACGCACCGCCGGGCACTGGGCTACGTCTTCCAGGAGGCCAGCCTCTTTTCGCACCTCTCGGTAAGCGGAAACATGGCGTTCGGACTCAAGCGCACCGCCTCCGCCGAACAGCGCTTCGATCTCGCCACGGTCGCCGACTTGCTGGGTATTGGCAGCCTGCTGGACCGAATGCCGGATAGTCTTTCCGGCGGCGAACGCCAGCGCGTGGCCATCGCCCGCGCCCTGCTGGCCGCACCGCGCCTGCTGCTTATGGATGAACCTTTGGCGTCGCTGGATCTCAAGCGCAAGCTGGAAATCCTGCCCTACCTGGAACGTCTGCACGGCGAGCTTTCCATCCCGGTTATTTACGTCAGCCACGCCCCGGACGAAGTCGCGCGACTGGCCGATCATCTCGTTCTGCTCGAAGACGGCAAGGTGGTGGCGAGCGGGTCGTTGTCCGAAACACTGGCGCGTACCGACCTGCCGCCGGCCTTTGCCGATGACGCCGGCGTGGTACTCGAAACCACCCTCTCCGGGCACGAAGCCGACAATCTCTCGCAACTCGATTTCGCTGACGGCAGCCTCCATGTCGGCCGCCGCCCGGAAGCACCGGGCAGCCGGCTGCGCTGCCGCATCCACGCCCGCGACGTAAGCCTGGCGCTGGAGCGTCCACGGGCGTCGAGCATCGTCAATATTCTGCCCGCCACCGTCACCGCGGTTGCTGCAACCGACACGCCGGGACATGTACTGGTGCAGATGCGCGTCGGCACCACGCCTTTGCTCGCGCGCATCACCGAGCGCTCACAGCGCGAATTGGAGATCGTGCCCGGCCAGCCGGTCTGGGCTCAGATCAAAGGCGTTGCCTTGCTCGCCTGAAAGAAAGATCCATGCAACTCCAGCAACTCCAACAACTCCAGCCGCATTCCGCCCTGCCTCGCCGAAAAAAAAGTCGTGATCCGGCGTGGCAAGCCGGTCGAGGCTGGTGCTCTGATGCTCAGTCTCACCGGCCAAGCGGCTGACCTGCGCGCCGTCCGGAAACCGGCACAAACCCTGATGGAATACGCCGCAGGTATCGCCAGCGCCACTGCGGAACTGTTGGTCGCAGCACGGCAGCCGAAGGTTACAATCAGCACTCTCCGTGAGTTTGCCCACCATGACCCCACCTCGTTCTTCCGAAGCCGCCACTGAACCGCTGCAGCGCGTGGTGAAAATCCGGCGCGACTACAACACCTGGGTGGCCAACGAAACGCTGGAAGACTACGCCTTGCGCTTTACGCCGCACAGTTTCCGCAAATGGTCGGAAATGCGCGTGGCCAATACCGCTTTTGGCGCCTCGTCCTTCCTGGTGCTGGAAGCCGTCGGCGCCACCATGCTGGTCAATAGCGGTTTCATCAACGCTTTCTGGGCCATTCTGGCGACCGGCCTGATCAGCTTTCTGATCGGCCTGCCGATCAGCCACGCCGCCGCACGTTACGGGTTGGACATGGACCTGCTGACGCGTGGCGCCGGCTTCGGTTACATCGGCTCGACCATCACCTCGCTGATCTACGCCTCGTTCACCTTCATCTTTTTCGCCCTCGAAGCGGCGATCATGGCCTATGCGCTGGAACTGGCCTTCCAGATTCCACCGCGCTGGGGTTATCTGATCTGCGCCCTGGTGATCATCCCGCTGGTGACCCACGGCGTCACCGTGATCAGCCGCTTGCAGGCGTGGACGCAGCCGCTGTGGCTGGCCTTGCTGGTGTTGCCTTACATCTTCCTGCTCTGGCAGGACCCGCAAGTACTGAGCGGGCTGCTGCGTTACCCGGGCGAACACGGCACGGGTGCCCAATTCTCGATGCCACTCTTTGGCGCCGCACTCACCGTCGGCATCGCGCTGGTCACGCAGATGGGCGAACAGGCCGACTACCTGCGTTTTATGCCGGAGCGCACGGCCAGGAACCGTCGCCGCTGGTGGCTGGGGATGATCCTTGGCGGCCCCGGCTGGGTTCTGCCCGGGGTCGCCAAAATGCTTGGTGGCGCCCTTCTGGCCTACCTCGCCTTGCGTAACGCCATACCCGCGTGGAAGGCCGTCGACCCCAACCAGATGTACCTGATCGGCTTTTCCTATGTCTTCGACAATACCTCGCTGGCCATTGGTGCGACCGTCCTTTTCGTCGTCATTTCACAGGTCAAGATCAACGTGACCAATGCCTATGCCGGTTCGTTGGCCTGGTCGAATTTTTTTGCCCGACTGACGCACAGTCATCCCGGGCGGGTGGTCTGGGTCGTCTTCAACATCCTGATCGCGCTGCTGCTCATGGAGCTGGATGTTTTCCAGGCGCTCGGCCAGATTCTCGGCCTCTATTCCAATATCGCCATTTCATGGATGGCGGCGGTGGTCGCCGACCTCGTCATCAACAAGCCGCTCGGCCTCTCGCCGCCGCGTATCGAGTTCAAGCGCAGCCACCTCTACGACATCAATCCGGTCGGCACCGGCGCCATGGGCATCGCCTCGCTGCTCTCGATTGCCGCCTTCAGCGGGCTGCTTGGCCCGGCCGTGCAACCCTATGCCTCCTTCATCGCCCTGCTCGCCGCCTTTGTCGCCGCGCCCCTGATCGCCTGGGCGACCGGAGGCCGTTATTACCTGGCCAAGCGCACCACTGCGGCGACGATCACCGGCGTGCAGCGCTGCTGCATCTGCGAGCGAGAATACGAGAGCGAAGATACGGCCCACTGCCCCGCCTACAGCGGCACCATCTGTTCGCTGTGCTGCTCGCTCGACGCGCGCTGCGACGACCTGTGCAAACCGGGAACCAATCTCGCCGCCCAATGGAACGGCCTGCTGCGCCGCATCCTGCCGGCGTCGGCGATGCCCTATCTGGAAACCGGGCTGGGCCATTACCTGCTGCTGATGGCCTGCATCGTTCCCCTGCTGGCCGGCCTGCTCGGCCTGCTCTACACCCACGAAGTCCTCGCCCTCGCCCCGGCTCAGGCCGAACTGATTCCGCACCTGCAACAGACCTTCATCAAAGCCTTCTCGGCGCTGCTGCTCTGCGCCGGTATCGGTGCCTGGTGGATGGTGCTGACGCACAAAAGCCGGCAGGTCGCCCAAGAGGAATCCAACCGGCAAACCCGCTTGCTGATACAGGAAATCGACTCGCACCAGCGTACCGACGAACAGTTGCAGAAGGCCAAGCAGGCGGCCGAGCAGGCCAATCTGGCCAAGAGTCGCTATATCACGTCGATCAGCCATGAGCTGCGCACGCCGCTCAACAGCATCCTCGGCTATGCGCAGAT
>JANNNT010000323.1:0-2000 GCA_031398685.1 Rhodocyclaceae bacterium
GAGTACGTGAAGCGCTCGGGGGGGGATGTTCCGCGACCAGGCGATCCACGATTTCGATATGGCGCGCTATCTGCTGGGCGAGGAGATCCAAACCGTCTATGCCGTCGGCGGCTGCCTGATCGACCCTGAAATCGGCAAGGCCGGCGATATCGATACGGCCATGATCACGCTGACTTCGAAATCCGGAAGATTTGTCCAGATGAACAACTGTCGTCGCGCGCCTTTTGGTTACGATCAGCGGCTTGAGGCCTTGTGCCAGAACGAAGTGCTGTACGTCGAGAACCGGCTCAGGAACTCGGTAATGATCGCCAGCGCCAATGGTTTCTCGGTGGCTCCGCCAATGAACTACTTCATCGAACGCTTCGCCGACGCCTACCGCGCTGAAATGGTGGCTTTCGTAGATATGCTGGTATCCGGAGCGGAACCGCTGGCGGGCATGCGCGATGGACTTGAAGCGCAGCGCTTGGCTGAAGCCGCAATGGTGTCAATGGCCAGCGGCAAGGTTGTCCAGCTTGATTCAGCGTGGACACCGGACTGAAGCGCTTGCGGTTTGAGTCAAATTGAACCGGTGGCACCTCGGCCATGCATTCAGCCTTGTTCGATGCCTTCGAGCGGAATGAACTGGTGAGGACGTAAGCAAGTCGGCACCCCAAGCGATGCATTTCGGCCGCTGTCAGCGTGACAGCGGCCGTTTGATTTTGTGGCGAATGTTTCGTCCGTTGCGGGTCGTCGCTCTCCTGCGGGTTGTTGTTCCCGGACGGAATCGATCCGGATAGTATGATTTGCATCAATCCAAAGTTAAACTCGCGCCTGCACAATTCATTCCCGCAGTTCTTCTACGGATTTCCCGCATGCTCGTAGTTTCAAATCTCGGCTGTATTCGCGGTGAACGAAGCCTTTTCGAGGGCGTCGGGTTCCGACTGGACAGCGGCGAAATGCTTTATCTTCAGGGCAAGAACGGTTCCGGGAAAACCAGCTTGTTGCGTATTCTCTGCTGTCTATCACATCCGGCCGCAGGAGAAATCCGCTGGCGAGGCGAACGGGTTGGCAAGCTTGGCGAAGACTACCGCCGCGAACTGTGCTACCTCGGTCACCCCAACGCCATCAAGGAAGAGCTGACGCCGCTGGAAAACCTGCTGGCCTCGGCGAGGCTGGCGGATGAGGTTCTCGATGTAGGGTCCGCGCTCGACGCACTGGAGAGGGTTGGCCTGGGCGGTCGCGAGGATCTGGCCTGCCGTTACCTGTCACAGGGGCAAAAGCGACGCGTGGCACTGGCGCGACTGGTCAACGAGCGACGCGTGCTGTGGATTCTTGACGAGCCCTATGTGGCGCTGGACGCCGCGGCGATTGAACTGGTTGCCGGGCTGATAGGAGCTCATCTGCAGCGCGGCGGGCTGGCGGTACTGACCACGCACCAGGCGGTCGAGGTCAAGGCCGGTGCGGTGCGCGAACTGGTGCTCGAACCGCCTCCCGGATTCGGACTGGGCTAAGACCATGCTGAAACTTGTTCTTGCCATCATCAGCCGCGATCTCCGCCTGGCCATGCGTCGCCGCTCCGATATCGTTTCGGCCCTATTCTTTTTCATCATCGTGGTCAGCCTGTTTCCGCTCGGCGTCGGGCCGGAGCCGGAGCTGCTGCGCAGACTCGCCCCGGGCGTACTGTGGGTCGCTGCGCTGCTGGCGACCATGTTGTCCTTGCCGCGCCTGTTCGCCGACGACCATCGCGATGGCACCCTTGAACAACTGGCACTGGCACCGCAGCCGCTGGGCTTGATCGTACTCGGCAAGGTGCTGGCACACTGGCTGGTTTCCGGACTGCCGTTGGCGCTGCTGGCTCCGGTGCTGGGCATCCAGTTTGACCTGTCCAGCGACGCACTGTGGGTGTTAACCTTCTCGCTGCTGATCGGCACGCCCGCCCTGTCCGGTATCGGCGCCATCGGTGCGGCGCTGACACTGGGTGTGCGCGGCGGCGGCGTGTTACTGTCGTTGCTGGTTCTTCC
>JANNNT010000334.1:0-2783 GCA_031398685.1 Rhodocyclaceae bacterium
GCGGCCCATGGAGATCGCGATCCTGATTCTGTTTGCCATCCTTTTCTTCTGGGTGTCCGCCGGTTTCTGGACCGCCATCATGGGTTTCATTCTGCTGATGTTCGGCGGTGACCGCCATGCCATTTCGGCTACCGCTGCGCCCGACGCCCCGATCGACAAGGCCGCGCGCACGGCGATCGTCATGCCCATTTGCAACGAAGACGTGACGCGCGTGTTCGCCGGTCTGCGCGCGACCTACGCCTCGCTGGAACACAGCGGGGAACTCGAACCGTTCGATTTTTTCGTGCTCAGCGACAGCAATGATGCCGATCTGCGCGTGGCCGAAACCGAGGCCTGGCTGCGTTTTTGCCGGGAAACGCGGGGTTTCGGGCGCGTTTTCTACCGCTGGCGACGCAACCGCATCAAGCGCAAGAGCGGCAATCTTGCCGATTTCTGCCGACGCTGGGGAAGCGAGTACCGCTACATGATCGTGCTCGACGCCGACAGCGTAATGAGCGGCGAATGCCTGAGCACGCTGGTGCGTCTGATGGAGGCCAATCCCAGGGCCGGCATCATCCAGACCGCCCCGCGCGCCTCCGGGCGCGATACCCTGCATTCGCGCATCCAGCAGTTTGCCAACCGCGTCTACGGGCCGTTATTCACCGCCGGTTTGCACTTCTGGCAACTCGGCGAAGCACACTACTGGGGGCACAACGCGATCATTCGCCTGGCCCCGTTCATCCGCCACTGCGCGCTCGGACGTCTGCCACGCCGCGGGGTGCACAACCTGGAGATCCTCTCGCATGATTTTGTCGAAGCCGCGCTGATGCGCCGTGCCGGTTGGGCAGTGTGGATCGCCTACGATCTACCGGGCAGTCACGAGGAAATGCCGCCCAATCTGCTCGACGAACTCCAACGCGACCGGCGCTGGTGCCAAGGCAACCTGATCAATTCGCGGCTGCTGCTGGCCGAGGGGCTGCATCCCGCGCACCGCGTGGTGTTCGCCACCGGCATCATGGCCTATCTGTCGGCCCCGCTGTGGTTCATTTTCCTGCTGCTCTCGACCGTGCTGCTGGCGATACAGACGCTGGTTCCGCCGCAATATTTCGTGAATCAGTATCAGCTCTTTCCGGTGTGGCCGGAATGGAACCACCAGTGGGCCGTGCTGTTGTTCGGTGCCACGGCCACGCTCCTCTTCGCGCCCAAGATACTGAGCATCGCGCTGCTCTGGCGACAGGGTGCCGGCGAGTTCGGGGGTGCA
This sequence comes from Rhodocyclaceae bacterium, assembly GCA_031398685.1. Classification (GTDB taxonomy): domain Bacteria; phylum Pseudomonadota; class Gammaproteobacteria; order Burkholderiales; family Rhodocyclaceae; genus Propionivibrio. The sequence continues at coordinate 1,241 of JANNNT010000334.1, forward strand.
GTGCGCCTGACGCTGAGCGCGCTGGCCGAAGGCATGTATTCCGTGCTGCTTGCACCCATCCGCATGCTGTTCCATACCCGCTTCGTGACGGCGGCCATTGCCGGCTGGGAAATCAAATGGACCTCGCCCACGCGCGAGAATGCCGAAACATACTGGGGCGAGGCGCTGCGCAAACACGGTTGGCATACGCTGCTCGGGGTGGTCTGGGCGTCGGGCGTGTATTGGCTCAATCAGGCTTTTCTGTGGTGGCTGCTGCCGGTCGTCGGTGCGCTGATGCTCTCGATTCCGATTTCCGTCTGGTCGAGCCGCGCTTCGCTGGGCCGGCGACTGCGCCAATGGCGCCTCTTTCTGATTCCCGAAGAGTCCGCGCCGCCGTATGAGCTGCGCCGCCTGGAGGCGGAGCAGAAAAGATCGCCGCTGCCGAGCGGTTTCGTCGCGGCCGTGACCGACCCGCTGACCAACGCGCTCGTATGCGCGGCCAATGGTGCGCAGACCCGCCACTGGAAAGCGTTCCAGGCCGAGCGCCAGGCACTGGTCGACAGAGCGCTGGTCGGTGGGCCAGCGGCACTGAGCAAGCAGGAGAAGCTCAATCTGCTTGATGATCCGTCTTCTCTGTCCACACTGCATTTTCTGGTCTGGTCATCGAGCACTCCGCACCCGGACTGGGATCAAGCGATAGGAGTAATACCATGCTGCGACGCGACTTTTTAGGCTGGGCCGCCCTGGGCACCGCCGGACTGGCACGGACGGCATGGCCGGCCGCCGCCATCAACATCGTACCCTTGGGCTCGCCACACGCCTTCGACTACGCGTGGCTGAAAGGGGAGGCGCGCACGCTGGCGTCGCGGCCCTACCGGGCGCCGGAGGATCACAGCCTCGACGCGCTCAGAAAGCTCGACTGGGACCAGTACCAGGCGATCCGCTTTCGCCCCGATCACGCCTTGTGGGCCCAGGCGGAGTCGCGCTTCCGGTTGCAGTTCTTTCATCTTGGCCTGTTCTACCAGACACCGGTTCGCCTGCATGAAGTGCATGACGGCAAAGCCCAGGAACTGGCCTACGACCGGGCGATGTTCGATTACGGCAAGAGCGGTTTGCGCAGCACCACCTTGAAGCCCGATCTCGGATTTGCCGGGTTCCGCATGCATTTTCATACCAACTGGGAACGCGACGTCGCCGTCTTTCTGGGCGCCAGCTACCTTCGCGCCGTCGGTGCCGAGATGCAGTTCGGTCTGTCGGCGCGCGGTTTGGCCATCGACTGCGGAATGGACCGGCCCGAGGAGTTTCCGGTATTCACGTCGTTCTGGTTCGAGCGTCCAGCCCCCGATTCGGATCAGCTGACTGTCTACGCGCTGCTCGATTCGTCGAGCATAACTGGTGCCTACCGCTTCGACATTACCCCGGGCGGCACGCTGCAGGTGGACGTCGACTCCGCGCTCTATCCTCGTCGGCCGATCGAGCGGCTGGGCATTGCCCCGCTGACCAGCATGTTCCAGAACGGCGAGAATGACGAACGTATGGCGCGCGACTGGCGTCCCGAGATTCA
>JANNNT010000351.1:0-2771 GCA_031398685.1 Rhodocyclaceae bacterium
CGTCGAGCGAGTCGTCTGCACCGAGCAGGCTCTTCAGACCATTGACACCCCACAGGCAGATGATTCCCGCCAGCAGGCCAATGATGATGGCGCCCATGACACCGACGAAGCCCGCCGCCGGGGTGATCGCCACCAGACCCGCTACCGCACCGGAAGCCGCACCGAGCATCGAGGGTTTGCCCTTGATCATCCATTCGGCCAGCATCCAGGACATCGCCGCGCAGGCCGTTGCCACCCAGGTGTTGACCATCGCCAGAGCCGCGCCGCCTGATGCTTCGAGTGCGGAGCCGGCGTTGAAACCAAACCATCCGAACCACAGCAGCGAAGCGCCGATCATGGTAAAGGTCAGGCTGTGTGGGGCCATCGATTCACGGCCGTAGCCAACGCGCTTGCCAATCAGGAAGGCACCGATCAAGCCGGCAACCGCCGCGTTGATATGCACCACGGTACCACCGGCGAAGTCGAGCGCGCCCTTCTGGAACAGGAAACCTGCCGTCTTGCCGGCCGCTTCACCCGCGGCGGCGTCAATGTAGGCATCCGGACCCGCCCAGTACCACACCATGTGAGCCATCGGCAGGTAGGAGAAGGTGAACCAGAGCACCATGAAGACCAGGATGGCAGAGAATTTTGCACGCTCGGCGAAGGCACCAACGATCAGCCCGCAGGTAATCGCCGCGAAGGCGCCCTGGAAGATCACGTAGGCGAATTCGGAGATAACCACACTCTTGGTGAAGGTAGCCACCACAGAATCGACCGTCATGCCTTTCAGGAACAGCTTGTCCAGCGTACCGACAAAGTTGCCGCCTTCAGTAAAGGCCGCCGAGTAGCCATAGATGACCCATAACACACTGATCAGCGAGAAGGTGACGAAGACCTGCATCAGTACCGAAAGCATGTTTTTCGAGCGGACCAGTCCGCCATAGAACAGCGCCAGGCCGGGGATCGACATCAGGATGACCAGCGCAGCGCTGATCATCACCCAGGCGTTGTCGCCCTTGTTCGCAACCAGAGCAGGTGCGGCCGCAGCGGGTTCAGCAGCAGCCTCTGCGGCCGCAGCCGGTGCGGGGGCGACAACCGCAGCAGCCTCCGGTGTATCCGGTGCCTTATCTTGTGCCCATGCTGGCGTGCCGCAGGTGATGGCGCCAAGCAAGGCCAGTACTGCAAATAGATGTCTCATGGTTCTCTCCTCACAGCGCGTCCACACCGGTCTCGCCGGTGCGGATGCGGATGACTTGCTCAATATCGAAGACAAAGATCTTGCCATCGCCAATTTTCCCAGTGGAAGCTGATTTTTCGACGGCTTCGATGACCTGGTCGACAAGATCGTCGTTGACAGCGGCTTCAACCTTTACCTTGGGGAGAAAGTCGACGACATACTCGGCGCCACGGTAGAGCTCGGTGTGCCCCTTCTGCCGGCCGAAGCCCTTGACCTCGGTGACCGTAATGCCTTGAACGCCTATGACGGACAGTGCTTCACGAACCTCGTCAAGCTTGAAGGGCTTGATGATTGCGGTAACCATTTTCATGATGTGCTCCAAATCTGGGGAGGAAACGTCCCCGGTTACATAAAATTGTCAGGACCAGCGAATGACCGAAACAAAAGTGATACCACAGGGGCTAATGGCGAGAATGGTCGACTTCATCAGTAACTCCTTCGTTAGTATTGAAAGGGTTTGAAACTTTGCTCGCTTCACTAAGCATTTGCCGTGCCAGAAAAATTGAGAATTTAAATCAAGTGTTTGCCTTGTGTTTCAGGAGCCATGGGCCGAGTGATGCACTCTGCTGACGCACGAAATCCGGAGTCCGCACCAAAATGGTGCCAATTCGGAGCTATGGTGCGCTGTGTTAAACTCAGAGCGTTCAAAAACCCCGTTTCAGGAAAGACCACCGCCATGCTCGACCCGAAAATGTTTGAGGAACTCAGTGCCCGACTAGGCGCCATCATCGCGGCCAGTCCGGTCGCCGACATCGAGAAAAACACCCGGGCGCTACTCTCCAGCTTTTTCGCGAAACTGGATCTGGTCAGCCGTGAGGAGTTCGATATTCAGACGCAGGTGCTGCTGCGCACCCGGGAAAAACTGAAAGCGCTTGAAGAACGGGTAACCCGGCTGGAAAGCCGGAATGGCGGCAACGACTGAGTTGTCGTGGGGCGCGTTCCGCCCCTGCGCCGCCTCCGCCGTCGATCAACCGCCGGCGGTAAAAAAACGGCGTGGTTCAATCGGAAAGTACCGGTTTCCGATTGCACCACGCCGGAGGTGACGCCTCAAAGCAATCCTAGCCCAGGCGACGAACGACACACCCAGGCGAACTCAGACGAGTTCCGACAGACGGCGCGCCTCCGGCCGGAGAGAAACCAGATCGCTTATGTTGATTGGCACATTCCGCCTGATCGACTCCACGGCAGCAATCCCTATCAAAATCGAAGCGGCACCCTGCTCATGCCCGGCGGTACGGCCCAGCGAGTCTGCTGCGGCGGCCGGTCCGTAAAAATGCGCGTTGAGGATTTCATCCGCTCCACCGTGCGCACCTTTGGTCATCGCCTCGGGTATGGGCACTTCGTAGCTGTCCTTGAAATGCGGAAAAACGCGAATCCATTCACCTTCGGCTTCCGCGCCCGGTCTTTTTTCGATCGAAAAGTCGCCGGGTCTCACTGCCCGGTTCATGTGTGAACCCACGAATTCGTGGTATTCGATCCGCCCACGGTCACCGTTGAAGGTGACGCGCATGCCTTCACGCGGGCTGTAACACACCAGCGAATAGGTCAACAACTC
>JANNNT010000374.1:0-5501 GCA_031398685.1 Rhodocyclaceae bacterium
CGTTGCCTTCGGCTTCCTTCAGATTCGCAGTCGCCCACGACACCCTTGCCGTTCAGCTAACTCTTCCCCTTGTCGGGCGAGTAGAGACTTTCACCTCCAAGTAAGTGCGCCCTGCCGGGCGCACCACAAAAGACGAGGCGTAACAACCGTTACGCCTCTGGCAGAACAAATGCGGATGGGCAAAGTGCGCCCCTACAGCCGTACTTACTTCGGGCGCGAACCCGTAGGAAACGGCCAAGCACCCGTCGGATTAAGCGCCGACTTGAGACCTGGTGTTGCTGCCGTTGACGGAGCTGCCGCTGCCGGAACCTGAGTGGCAGGAGCCACTTTTTTTGCCGCAGGTTTCTTGGCGACTGGCTTGGTTGTGGCCTTGGGCGTTGCTTTCTTTTCCGCAGGCTTAGTCACTGCCATGGGGGCCATTTTCTTTGCTGTTACCTTGACCGCTACTTTGGGGGCGGCTGCCTTCACCGCAGGCTTAGCTGCCGCTTTGGGAGCCGCTTTCTTTACTGTTGCCTTGGCCGCCACCTTGGGGGTGGTTGCTTTTACCACAGATTTGGTCGCCACCTTGGAGGCTGCCTTCTTTGCCGCAGGCTTGGCTGCTATCTTGGGAGCGGCTGCCTTTGCCGCAGGCTTGGCCGCCACCTTGGGAGCGGCTGCCTTTGCTGCGGGCTTGGCCAGTACCTTGGGGGCCGCTTTCTTTACCGCAGGTTTTGCCGCCGCCTTGGGAACAGCTTTCTTTGCTTCAGGTTTGGCAGCGGCTTTCGGCGCTACCTTCTTGGCGGCCGGCTTCGCAGCCGCCGCGGTTTTCTTCGCACTTGTTGCCATGTCAACCTCCTTCTTTAATTTCAAGGAAAACTTCTAGCTGGAGAGCTACAAAAAAACGATCCGCAATAACCGGACCATTCAAAGGGCGCATCAGAAACGCGCTGATTGAATCCATGAGCGGCGATTTCCGCCGAGAAACGAGACAAACCGTTTGGCATAAATTCGCAATCGCCGCAATTGCGGACCGAACTGAGTGATCGTCAAAACGATCAACCAAGCGGTAGCAATCAACAAACCGTGACGCAGCGTGCGAAGAAACAGGCCTCGCGGCGAACAATTTAGAGAGGGAACAAAAAGCGCGGAAAAAGGAATGGGAACAGATACGTGAGCAAGACCGGAAGCGATCGGTGAGCGCAGCGCGTAGAGGAAATTTCCGTGGTCTTGCAATACGTTTACGTCCATCACAATCCGCATTCAGAAGTGGGCGAGTCAAACCCGTCCGACCCGTAAACCTTCACAAAGGTGAAAGAAGGAAATCACGTAAAAGCTACTAGATGTTGTGTTGCTCTCGCCATTTGGCACTAATTCTAGTAGCACAACACACTTGACGCAAGAAGTTTTTTATGGTCCATGAAAACAAAACAATGTGTTGTCGCAATTCGACAACGCCAAATCATGCGGTCAGAAAAAACCGCATGGAATACTCCGTATGCATCAATTACTCAGCGCAACGAGAAACTAATGATGACAATAAGGGAGGACGTGCAGCACGCTGGATGTCAAAGCAATTACGCAAGCGGGGCAATGCGCAGCCAATCAAAGCACGGCCCTGGATCGGTTTTGCGCCCTGGTGAAATATCAGAATGCCCGACCACGGCTTCAATCGGGTAGCACACTCGCAGCGAATCAATTAGATTGGCAAGTCGCGTGTACTGTATATCTTCAAAGGGCAACTCATCACACCCTTCCAATTCAATTCCAATCGAGAAATCATTGCAGTGCTCGCGACCATTCCAAGACGATGCACCAGCATGCCAGGCGCGTTGCTGACAGGACACAAGCTGTATCAAGAGACCATCACGTCGTATCAGAAAATGCGCTGAAACACGCAAGTGGCTGATCTCTGAAAAATAGGGATGCACGGACGGATCGAGCTGATTAGTAAACAAGCTCACAATATCGTTGCTGCCAAACTGCGAGGGCGGCAAACTAATGGCGTGGACGACCACCATCGAGACCACTTCGCCAGCGGGTCGTTCATCACAATTCGGCGAATCGATGCGTTGAGCAGCACTCAACCAGCCATCAATGCATGCGCCGGAAGTCTCACTTGAGCTCGTGTCGCTGACCCCGCTCACTCTTCAATACCCAGCCGTTCAATACGATAGCGCAAGGAGCGGAAAGTCACGCCCAGCAATCGTGCTGCAGCCGTCCGGTTAAAGCCGGTCTTCGACAATGCCTCGAGAATTACCTGCTTCTCGATTCGATTCATATGATCATCCAGTGTTTCGCCCTCTCGACCAACGCCGCCATCAAAAGACGGCTCAGCAGCGAGTTGAAGATCGTCAAGCACCACCTTCCCATCAACACACAGCGCAGTTGCCCGTTCGAGAATATTTTCAAGCTCGCGCACGTTACCAGGGTAAGCATAGGAACAAAGTGCGCGCATCGCTTCGGCGGTCAGTTCGGGATGCCCTGCCGCGCAAATGCGGGAGAGAGCTGCCTCAACCAGAAGCGGGATATCCTCCTGCCGCTCGCGTAAGGCAGGCATCTTCAATTCAATTACGTTTAGCCGGTAATACAGATCCTGACGAAACCTCGCCGCATCAACACAGTCTTTAAGTTTCTGATGCGTCGCCGAAAGGATACGGACATCGACCACCTCTTCATTGGCCGATCCGACCTTGCGTACTTTCTTTTCCTGAATCGCGCGCAGAAGCTTGACCTGCATCGCCAAAGGCAAATCGGCTACCTCATCGAGGAACAAGGTTCCACCACTTGCGGCCTGAAAAAAACCGTCCCGATCATTGTCCGCTCCGGTAAACGCGCCCTTGCGGTAACCGAAGAATTCGCTCTCCATCAGGTTCTCGGGGATGGCGCCACAATTCACCGGCACGAAGGGAGCCGCTTGGCGCGCGCTTTGGCTGTGGATCAGGCGTGCCGCCAGTTCCTTGCCGCTGCCCGATTCTCCCGAGATATAAACCGGTGCCTGACTACGCGCCAGCTTTCCGATCATCTCGCGCACATAAACGATGGCCGGAGACTCTCCAGTAAGCTGCCCCGACATACTCGCAACCGATGTACCGCCTTGTAATTCACCGGCCGGTGGCAGATTGAGCGCCGACTTGATCAAGGTGCGTAGCTGTTCGAGCGCGACCGGCTTGGCCAGATAATCAAACGCCCCGGCCTTTAATGCCGCCACCGCATTATCAGCGCTTCCGAAGGCTGTGATCACGGCCACCGGAGTTTCGCCATATTGCGCGCCGATCAGGCGCACGATATCCAGTCCTTCACCATCGGGAAGGCGCATATCGGTTAAACACAGACTGTATTGCTCGTGCTCAAGAAACTTTCTGGCTTCGGCAACTGTCCCTGCACAGTCCGCGGAAAGCCCCATGCGCGCCAGAGTCAGATCAAGGAGTTCGCGAATATCCGCCTCATCATCGACCACCAGCACCCTCGCCAATTCGCCGCGCAGCCGACGCCCCATCTTGCTCACTGTCACTCGATCGCCCTCCCATAAATACAAAAATCCGCACCCGTCGTACTGTTTATCAATTCGAGCCGTGCGCCATTGGCATCACATAATTCGCGCGCAATGTAGAGTCCAAGACCGGTACCCCGGTTGTGCGTGGTGAAGAAGGGCTCAAAAATGTGCTCGCTGTGACTATCATCAACCCCTTCGCCATCATCGATGACATGCAGGTCAATCCACCCTTCACGGATGCCATCATTTACTCTCAAACGGATGCTTCCAGCTCTACCCTGCGAATGGCGTAAGGCGTTGCCAATAAGATTCCACAGCACCTGATGAAAATGCGAGCGGTCGAAAAACAACATCGCCAGCCCCATGAACTCAAACTGGACAACACCGGCCGCCACCTTCTCTTTCAGTATGTACTCCTCAACGAGAATCGGCAGTGTTTGGCGCAGATCGATCTGTTCCCGGTACGCACGATCACGTCGCCCCAATTCGAGCACATCGCTCACGATACGCTCCACGCGCTGCGTGTTGTCGAGCACGATACGCAACAGGCGGTCAGTCATCGGATCGCGACACTCTTCACGCATCAACTCTCCGGCATGATTGATCGCCGAAAGCGGATTACGAATCTCATGCGCAATATTCGCGGTCAGCCGTCCGAGTGCTGCCAGCTTGAGTTGCCTCGCCTGATCCTGCAAGCCTCCCATATCCTCTAGAAAGACCAGCACATCACGCTCCGAGCTATCCGTTGAAACAAAACGAGCGCGCAACTGCATGCCGCTGGCCGGCGCTCTGACCAGCACAGGGGCATCGGAGGAATGCTCGCACCAGGCTGAAAAGACCCGGGCCAATTCGGTCGAATAATTAACCAACTTGCGCTCCGCAGGTTCACTCAAACCAAGCAGTTGCACGGCCCGCGGATTATGCTGCTTGACCCATCCATTCCGGTCAAGTACGAGAACCCCGTCCTGCATTTCTTCAATGACGCGCTGGCTGACCAAGGTCTGGTCTTTAAGATCTACGCCGCGCTTACGTGCCAGTTCTTCGTTGGCGATTACCCGACGTGCCAGCAGGCGTGCCGAAATAGCAACAGCAAAAAAACCCGTGCTGAACAGACCCGCCTGAAAAAAATCGACCATTTCAAAGTCAACAACCATCGCCCGGTAGGATTGCTCGAAAAGTACGGAGAGCGTCGCTACGGCCGCGTAAAATAGCACCATCCGCCCCTGCCCGACCAAACCTGCACCCGCCAGAGTAACCAGCAACATGGCACCAAGTCCGCTGCGCAGGCCCCCTCCGTCGTGCATCAGCAGGGAGAACACCAGCACGTCTACCAACACATGCACGCTCAGTTGCAGGTTGAAGCGTCGGCGATAGTAATGCAGCCCGATCAGAGAAAAAGTCGTTGCCAGCAAGTAAAGGCTGGTCACGGCCAGGTGGAACGAACCGCGATCCGGGCTGAGTATTGAAAACGATGACGGGTGTATAACAGAAGATGTGAATAGTAGACCGGCAATGCAAAAACGATACAGGTTGAAATAGCGCAGTGTTGTCCAATAAGTTTCAGAAAACTGCCCGCCAGTGGTATCGTCCCTATCCCGCATGGGGCATTAGTCTTCCATTGATTCGGCTTCATGCCGGTGGGCAATACAGCAGTAGAAGCGCCCGTTGGTCAAAATACTTTCACTGACCGGTTGATTGACACCGCAATGCGCGCACTTGACCATGCGCTCAGACGCACGCGAAGCTGGCGGCACCTGATTTTTTGCACGCGAAGCTTGCGCCTTTCGCAACCCCCACAACACAACAAAAAACAGCGCAATCAAGAGCAAGTATTTCATAATATCCAGGCAGTTCTATAGAGCTTTTAAGCATAACAGAAGCGTGCCATAACGGGGCTATTCAGGCGAGTATGCGAATTCAAGTTCGAATTGCGACAGGGGTAGGCGGCAGATTGAACAATACCTCATGGGGTGTTTTATAGCCCAAAGTTTTTCTTGGGCGATGGTTCAAGCGTTCCTCGATACGCTGG
>JANNNT010000518.1:0-10719 GCA_031398685.1 Rhodocyclaceae bacterium
CAAACAGAACCGCAATGATCGGTGAACTGGGAATGCCGATTGTGAATAATGGGATGAGCGCTCCGCCACAATAGGAATTGTTGGCGGTTTCCGGTCCGGCAACGCCTTCAATGGCCCCTTTGCCGAATAGCGCAAGGAAGCAGTCGCCAAGGGCGCTGTTTTCTTTTCCCCGGCGCTGGCGAAAGCGAGCATATCGAGGAATCGAAGAAAGGCGTTGTCTGAGTGATCGAATGGGGTGGCCGCCCAACTTTCACACCCCAGGCATAAAGCTGGCGGCCCCATGTCGTCAGTTTTTAGGTGATGCTTTAAAGAATCGTGTTGAACACTGTTATTCAGCAAAAAAACTCGCCGGACTAAGCCGGCGAGATCAGGTTGCATCAAAGAATTGCGTTAGGCAGCCACGTCACAATACCCGGGAAAAACGCCAGTAGCATCACGAACGCCATCATAACGAACAGGAAAGGCATCGTAACTCTCGTCAGATAGGACATCGAGTGACCGGTAATGGCCTGGATGACAGAGAGGTTGAAGGCCACCGGTGGAGTAATTTGTGCCATTTCAACCACGATCACCATGAAGATTCCAAACCAGACCTTGTCAAAACCCGCCGCGGTAATCAGCGGCAATACTACCGGCAAGGTAGTGGCGATCATCGAGAAGCCTTCCAGTGCGGTTCCCAGCACCAGGTAGAGCAGCATCAGGGCAAATATCAGTGCAATTGGTGACAGATCGAACGCCTGCACGAACTCCGTAACCGCGTTCGGAACGCCAAGTGCCGCTGTAACGTTACCCAGAATCGATGCGCCGACAATGATCATTCCCATCATGCTGCACGACTGCACAGTGCCGATGGACACCGCGCGGATAGTTTCCAGGGTCACGAAACCCTGCCGATGCGCCACAAGATAGGCACCAGCCACGCCAAGCGCGGCTGCTTCAGTAGGTGTAGCCACCCCGGCGTACATCGAACCGATCACGCAGAGGATCAGGAACATGGCGGGTGCCAGTTCTTTCAGGGCGGCAAGGCGTACAGAAAAGGGCACATGACGCAGGTTACGCTCCGATTCGGGGATCAACTCCGGCTTGCGCCAGGTTATGAACATGATCATGCCCATGAAACACAGAGCCAGCAAAATACCGGGAATCCATCCTGCCGTGAACAGACGCAGCACCGATTCTTCTGCCAGCACACCGTAGATGATCATCACCGTACTGGGCGGAATCAGGAAGCCGAGCGTACCCGCTCCCGCCAGGCTGCCGACAACGATTTCATCGCCATAGCCACGACGCCTCAATTCAGCAAGTGTCATTTTGCCGACCACCTGAGTGGTAGCGGCCGACGATCCGGAAATCGAGGCGAAGATGGAACAGGCCAGCACATTCACATGCAGCAAACGGCCAGGCAACAATCCGGCCCACGGAGCCAAGCCATTGAACAACGTACGCGACAGGTTGGTACGGAACAGGAACTCGCCCATCAGGATAAACAAAGGCAGCGAGACCAGATCGGAATTGGACAGAATGTTGAAGGTATGCTGGGCGACCAGTTTCCCGACCGGAATGTCGGTAAAACAATACGCCAGGACCATGGCAGTAGCGGCCAGCGAAAGACCGATACCGATCCCCGCACCGAGCAGCGCGAACAGAACGCCAAACAAGCTTGAAAAAATGGCTGTCATTTTGAGGTTCTCTTATTCTGAGGCCGAAGCGATTTTAAAAGACTCGTTGACCAGCGGTTCATTCAGCACGCAGGCGACAACTTGCATCAGTGATTGCAGGGCGAAAACGCTGGTGCCCAGCGCCAGGGAGGCTTGCGGTATCCACAGCGGCGTCAGACTTTCTCCCGAAACCTGCTGGGTAACATAGGAAGCCCAGGCAAAAGCGCCCAAACTCCAGGCGAGGAAGGTCACGAAAGCGGCCCCCATGACCGCCGCCAGCAGTTCCAGAGGACGCAGGAAGCGTCCGCCGAAAGAGCGCAGCAGGAGTTCAACCCGGATCTGCATCCCGGCCCGCAAGGTCAACCCCCCGCCGAGCATGAACGAGGTGCCCATCAGGTAGGCGCTATATTCCCAACCCACGGCAATGTCACTGGGGAATCCCGCGATGACCTTCGAGAGGAGCCCGCAAGCGACTTGCCCAAGGGTTAACAAAGTCAGCACGCCCAGACACCCGGCGGCCGCGTAGGCCGACACCAGTGAGATCCGATCAATGGCTCGTTGTAACTTCGCAACCGGGCTGGATTGATCCGGCAGCGCGTCGAGATCCAGGCTCATGCTTATTTCCTTCCAGTGGCGTCGAGGTAGCTCTTGATGAACGGTGCGGCGGCCGGGGCGCGCTTCAGGTACTCATCGAGCAAGGGAGCAGCCATCTTGCGCATGTCGGCCATGGTGGCGGCGTTGACCGGTACCACTTCCATCTTGTTCTCGGACAGCTTCTTCAGGCTTTCCACGTCCGCATTCGAGGACACGGCCCAGAATTCCGGTTCCAGTTTGGCGGCGATTGCTTCGATGGTTTTCTGATGGTTGGCCGGAATCTTCTTCCAGGTATCCAGATTGATGTTGACCATGTTGGTCGACCACGTATGGTTGGTTGGGTAAACATATTTCAGGAATTCCCAGAACTTGGCATCGACGCCGGTTGTCGCCGATGTCGCCACGCCATCCACCCGGCCGGAAGCCAGCGCCGGAATCAACTCACCGAAGGGGATCAGTACGCCAGCCATGCCGATGGAAGTCACGGTATCAACCGTCATCTTGTCTGCGCCGCGAATTTTGATGTTCCTCAGGCCAGCAACAGTGTCGGTCTTGATCTTCAGAAACAGGTACTGGCCGGGCGACGGCACCATGTACAGGATTTTCTGGTTGTACTTGGCCGCCACAATCTTCTCGAACTCGGGGCGGACAAACTTGTGCAGCGCCTTGAGATCGGCCTGCGAACTCACCAGGAAGGGCACGCCTTCGACACCGAAGAACGCCTCGTCGCCGATTTGCTGGCTTAGTAGGATGTCGGCCATCGGCACCATGCCGTCGCGAACAGCGCGCATTTGTTCGGGCCCCTTGAAGCCCAGCGAACCGCCAGCGCGAATGTTGATCACGACTTCGCCCTTGGTTTCCTTGGCGACCTCGTCGGCAAAACGCTTGGCGTTTTGAACCATGAAGTTGCCATCGGGCAATACGTCAGCCAGGTTGATCTGGATCGGGTCAGCAAAGGCCGGTACGGCCATCATGACAGCCGCAGTACCTGCGCAGATGGCGGAAATGAAGTTACGTCGAGTTACCTTCATTGTATTGCTCCTTAACGGGTAATTGATGGTTTCAAAATAGCGGCATCGGCTGACTTGGTCAGCGTGTTCAACCGGGTGCTAGGAGTAAATCGTATGCGTGTTGCCGCTTCATGGAAAAGACGCTTTTCGTCTGGTTGTATAAGGTTATGCAATGCTTATTCCAACGGCCAGGGCACGCCCTCAAGTGGTGCATGTCATGCACCACCATGGCAAGGAAAATCAGTTACTGCAACGTGCTTCAAGGGCATCGATGAAAGATAGATCCCAGCGGTTTTCCAGAATGGCCTGAATCGTTGCTTCTTCCTTTTCCTGCTGCGCTTGTGCCTTGGCAATCAGGGTTTCAGCTTCTTCCGGGGCGAAAGCCAGAAGGCCATCTTCATCACCGATGACTATATCGCCCGGCATCACGGTCATACCGCCAATAGAGACGGGAACGTTGATTTCCCCAGGGCCATCCTTGTACGGGCCGCGGTGGATATGGCCGCGGGCAAAAACCGGGAAATCTCTCTGACGAATCTCCGCAACATCACGAATCGCGCCGTCGACCACCAGACCGGCCAAACCAATCTGTCGCGCATGCAACGACATGATGCCGCCAAGCAGCGCCTGGCTGGTATCGCCGCCGCCGTCGATCACCATCACGTCGCCGGGACGGCAATACTGGAAGGCACGCAGAATGGCCAGGTTGTCGCCTCGGCGAACGCGCACGGTGACGGCTGTACCAGCCATCGTGCCGGTGCTGCAGTCGTATTTCTTGAGTTCGCCGGTACCGACGATGCGATGCAGCTGATCGCTGATCAAGGCGACCTGGATGGTACGCAGTACGTCAATGAGGGCCGGAATGGCCTGCGGTGCGGATGGGTTTTTACGTGCGCCAGTCGACATTGTGTTTCCTTTGGATTTGACTTTTTGGATGAGGGGCGGTCGGTCAGACCGGTTCTGGCTTGACGGTCGTCAGACCGGCAGCCACTTGCAGCGTGGGCAGGATTTCCATATTGGAAATATTCACGGCAATCGGTGCTGCAACAGCAAAAGCGATGGCATCGGCGATATCGGAGGCCTGCGGCAATTCGAAGCCGTCAATGAACTGCGCGCGCGCTGTCGCGGCATCGGAGCCATTGACGTGGGCAAAAATATCGGTAGCGACTCTGCCGGGGCAGATTTCGGTGACACGCACGCGCTTGCCGATCGCATCCACGCGTAACTGGCGCGACAGCATGTGCATGGCCGCCTTGGTGGTGTGGTAAAGCGTATTGCTGCCAACGAAGTTGTAGATGGCGGCAATCGAGGTGATGTTGATGATGTGGCCGCAGTCGCGCTTCAGCATGCCAGGCATGATCAGGCGCACCAAGTGCAGCGCGGATTGCAGGTTTACGCCGATTTCGGCATCGACTTGCTCGGCGTCTGCAGTAACGATGGAACCGGGGAAGTTGATGCCGGCACAGTTGACCAGGATGTCGAACTGCACTTCCTTGGTCAGTTGCGTAATCGCGTTCAAGTCACGCACGTCGACGGCATGAGGAATGCAACCGGTTCGCCTGGCCAACGCCTGCAGTAGGTCGGTGCTGCGCGCCAGGGCATGAACTTCCAGCCCTTCCGTGCAGAAGCGCTCGACAATGGCCGCGCCTATCCCGGAAGAAGCTCCGGTAACCAACGCTATTTTATAGTCCGAAAATGGCATCAAATAACTCCGGTTTGGGTACAAGCAACAACAAAACAATCTCTGGTGGGTACGGGAAGCTAATCCATGGTAAGTCTTGCCGGAAAGGTTGACCAAGAGGGTTTGCGTGTGAAGGGATAGACCCAGCTTATGACCACACACCCTCTGGCCCTTGTTGCACTCACCTCGTCTCAACCATCAGACTTTTGATTGACCCCATTCGAATTTCGTGTGTCAGGTTGGCGAGGTACGTGTGTTAGCTTTGTCGTTGCATTGAACAACCACCAACGCGTCGTCGTGGAAACGAATATCGAAAAGCCGACCATTCGCGCTGCCGGGGAAATCGCTGGAAACGTTGGCGCAACAGGAAAACATACTATGGACCTTCAGAAGGGCAAGGTACTGATCGTGTGGTTGAGGCAACGGCAAGCCACATGACATGGTGGTTTCCCCTCCCTTCATGCGAGCTTGACAGGCTCGTGCTACCTTGATGAAAAACACAGTATGACCAATACAATTCAACCAGCGCAATCTCCCCGGATCAGCCTGCTCGGCACGACAGGTTTGTTGTTCGAGCCGCCGGGCGAAATGGATATCCACACTCAACGCCGCATCTGGTGGCTGGCGCGTCAGGTCGAAACCTGGCCCTGCATCAAGGAAGCGGTTCCCGGCATGAGCAATCTCATGCTGGTTTTCTCCAGCCCGCCACGCAACCTTGATTCGGTTGAGACTGACCTCCTCACCACTTGGAGTGGTGCCGAAGAGCTGCATCTTGAAGGCCGGGTGGTCGAGCTTCCCGTTATTTATGGCGGTGAATACGGCCCCCATATCGCGGACGTGATCGCGCATACCGGCCTGACGATCGATGAAATCGTCAGGATTCACACTGAACCGCTTTACACCGTGTTTGCGCTGGGGAGCCATCCCGGCTACTGCTATCTCGGTGGAATGGATCCGCGCATCGCTACCCCACGCCGTAAAGTGCCGGTGCGGGGCTTGCCGGGTGGTGCCGTGTCGATCGGCGGTTCGCAGACCGGCGTGTCGGCTTCGGCTGGCCCCAGCGGCTGGAACACGATCGGACATACCGCCATGACTTTCTTTGATCCGCAACGCACGCCTCCCTCCTTGCTCGCTCCCGGAGACATGATTCGATTCAGGACCGAGAGGGTAATCAAATGATCGAGATTTTGTCGGCGACTCCGTTGTCCTCCGTTCAGGATCTGGGGCGCGACGGCTATCTGCGTTATGGCGTGGGCACCTCCGGTGCCATGGATCGCGTGGCGCTGGCCGCAGGCAATATTCTTCTGGGCAACGCGGACAATTGTGCAGCAATCGAAGTCCCCTTTTTTCCGTACGAGGTGCGTTTCCTCGAAGATATTGCATTTTCCTTGACCGGCGCGGACGCCGCCGCAGAACTGGATGGCCGGCCTATCCCGCCGTGGTGGGCGTTGCAAGCCAGGCAGGGCCAGGTACTCAGACTGAATCCGACCGAACGTGGTGCCCGCTGCTATCTGGCGCTCGCTGGCGGCATCAATGTTCCCGTTGTGCTTGGTTCGCGTAGCACTCAGTTGCGCGGCGAATTCGGCGGCTATCGCGGTCGACACCTGAAACAGGGCGATGTGCTCGGCGCCATTCGGTCGGTGGAAGGCGGAGAAGGTTTTGATCGCTTTCCCGCGGCGGGTTTTGGTGTCGAGCCGCCCGAGTTTGTGCTGCCGCAAGGAACTCTGGAATCGATTGCCCAAGGGACCCGGACGTATGTTCGCGTGCTGCCGGCCGCCGAATATGACTGCTACGAGGAGGCTTCGCTCGAATCGTTCTGGAGCAAGGACTGGAAGATCACCACGCAGAGTGACCGCTACGGTTACCGTCTGGAGGGCGAAGCGCTGATACCCAAACGAACGCTGGAACAGCGCTCGCACGGGATTGTTCCGGGCGTGATCCAGGTTCCGCCCAGCGGCCAGCCGATTATCCAGTTGCGCGACGCCCAGCCGTCCGGCGGCTATCCGAAGATCGGCACGGTCATCGAGGCTGATCTTTGGCGATTGGCTCAGGCGGAGCTTTGCACGCAACTCCGGTTTGTGAAAACAACTTACGACGAAGCGGTGTCAGCGCTGGATTCGGTCCACGACTACCTGAACAAGGTGCGCCGACTGGCCGAACTCTACAAGCTCTCAAGGCGCTGACAAAGGGTCGCTACAGACGGCGAGATGATTGGTTTTGGCTGTCCGGTTCTGGAATTGCCCCCGGTTTAGGCCAGGTAGTTTTCGAAACGTAACAAAGTGACGAAACGAGGAATACGATGGATATTGATCTGAATGCTGACATGGGCGAGGGTTTTGGCCCTTACCGCATGGGTGAAGATGAAGCGCTGATGGAAATTGTTTCCTCGGCCAACGTCGCCTGCGGCTACCACGCCGGCGACCCGGTGATCATGGACAAGACCGTTCGCCTGGCGCTGGCCAACGGCGTCGAACTCGGTGCGCACGTCGGATTCCCGGATCTGATGGGTTTCGGCCGCCGCCCGATGCAGGCCGATCCGGCTGAACTTGCCCAATACGTACTCTATCAACTCGGCGCACTGGCCGGCATTGCAAGCGTTGCCGGCCATCGCGTCACGCACATGAGCTTTCATGGCGCTCTCGGCAACATGGCGGCCGCCGATTACACGTTGGCGGAACCGCTGGTACGAGCTGTGGCAGCGTTTGATCGCAACATCATCATCTCCGTATCGACCAACACGCAAATTGAGCGCGCGGCCGACAAGTTCGGTCTCCGAGTCGCCACGACCTTTCTGGCCGACCGGGCTTATACCGACGAAGGCGATCTCGTTTCGCGCAAGCTGCCCGGCGCCGTGATCAAGGATCGTGATGCCGTGTTGCAGCGCGTGAAGCGTTTACTCGACGACGGGGTACTCACCAGCATTACCGGCAAGAAACTGCCGATCAAGGTGCAATCGATCCTGCTGCACGGCGACACGCCGGGCGCCGTCGACAACGCTCGTGCCATTCGCAAGGAAATTGAGTCCGGCAACGGTCGCATCGTCCCCGTTTCCCGGTTGGTAAAAGGTGGCTGAACACGCAATTACAGCACTCAATTTCAAGGGGAAATCCATGAAAACACGTGCCTGTGTACTGCACGCACAGGAAGATGTGCGTAGTGAAACCCTTGAGGTGGGCGCGGCCGGACCGCAACAGGTTCCGATCAGTGCTCTGGTGCCTGTGCGTCCAGTTCAAAACTGAACGTCTGCTGCTCAACCAGTTCCAGAATGATGTCCTTGACGGCTTGTGCCGGCTCCGACAACGGCAGGTGATCCGATTCGCACAAGGCCAGCGGCACTTCGATGGTTGGCGAAATGATCCGACACAAATGGGCTTGAATTGAGGTTGCCATGGCGCGTGCCGCAGATTCCGGCAAAATGGTCGCCCCAAGCCCCGCGGCAACCGCGGCGCTCAGTGTTGCGGTCGATTCGATTTCCGCGACCACATGCGTGGTTGATTGCAGGCTGGCAAAGGCCTCATCGACGTATTTGCGCAGATAGTTATAGGGCCGCGGCAGCAAGAGATCCATGTCGTTCAACTTGGCAAGCTCAATCTGGGCCGGCGGTGCGGGCATGCCGCGCCAAGCCACCAGAAACAGCTGCTCCTTGAGCAAGGGCCGATAGGCGAGGCCATGAACCACCGTTTTTCCGGCATAGAGAACGGCCATGTCCATGCGGCCATTCATGACCAATTCACTCAGGGTGGTGCCAAAATTTTCATTCAGGTAAAGCAGGATTGACGGATGACGGGCCCTGACCGACTTAAGGAGCGGTAGCGCCAGTGCGGACGCCGCTGTCCCAGGGGCAAGCCCTACCGACACCTGGCCCGACAGACTTTGTCCGGAGTTGCTGACATCGCTTTGTGCCTGCTCAAATTGACGCAGGATAATTTGTGCGTGCCGGTAAAGAACCTGCCCGGCTTCAGTGGGCGTAACACCACGCTTGGTTCGAACCAGCAGTTGCTTGCGAAATTCGCCCTCCAACGTGGCGATCTGCTGACTCAAGGCCGGCTGGGCAATGTGCAGAACATCTGCAGCCTGGGTCAGGCTGCCAATGTCGACAATCTTCACGAAATACTTCAAACGCCTCAGATTCATGTGGTCGTTCCCACGGTTTACTGTTGCTGACCATCATGGCGCACGAGTCCGAACAGTGTCAATGAATCCGAGGAGCCTTGATCAACTCATAAGACGCCACTATCCACCCAGACGAAAGTCATCTTTGCGCGAAACGCATGGGGCACTTAGTCTTGGGGTCATGTCTTACAGAGCTAGGAAAACTTCATGAGCACGTCCCGAATTGCTTCGCGCCTTAGCCGTGTCAAAACTTCACCGAGCAGCGCCGCGCAGGATCGTGCTGCCGCATTGCGCCGTGCCGGCAAGGATATTGTCAACATGGTGGTCGGAGAACCTGATTTCGACACTCCGGAATTTATTCGTCGTGCCGCCTGCGAGGCGATCGAGCGGGGAGAAACGCGCTACACGCAGGCAGCCGGTACCCTGGCTCTACGTGAAGCCATCGCCGAAAAATTTCAGCGCGAAAACGGCCTGTCCTATACCCCGAAAGACATCATTGTCACCATCGGCGCCAAGCACGCCATCTACAATGCGCTATCGGTAACGTTGGAGCCAGGCGACGAGGTAATCATTCCAGCCCCGTACTGGGTCTCGTATCCGGACATGACGCTTGCCTGTCAGGGCGAACCGGTCATTGTTACCTGTGAAGAAGCAAACGATTTCAAGCTGACGCCTGCGGCTCTGGAAGCCGCCATCACGCCGAAAACGCGCTGGCTGATTCTGAATTCGCCGAACAATCCGACGGGGTCCTGTTACAGTGCTGCCGATTATCGTGCCTTGGCCGATGTATTGCTACGTCATCCTCAAGTCATGTTGATGACCGATGATATTTATGAACATATCCGCTTCGAGTCCAAGGAAAACCCGCACCCGGTCGCTATCGAGCCTGAACTGAAATCCCGTACGCTGGTCATCAACGGTGTTTCGAAGACCTATGCCATGACAGGCTGGAGGATTGGTTGGGCTGCCGGTCCGGCCGATTTGATTGGAGCATTGGATATGCTGCAATCGCAATCCGTCACCAATGCCTGTTCCATTAGCCAGGCAGCCGCCTTGGCCGCATTGAGCGGCGATCAGCGTTTTGTCGCCGACTGGGTAAACATCTACCGGCAGCGTCGCGATGTGGCGCTAAAACTGATCAACGCCACACCAGGACTCAGTTGCCGCACGCCGGGTGGCGCATTTTATCTGTACGTCAATTGCTCAGGCATGATTGGCCGCATAACACCGGAAGGCCAAAAGATCGAAACCGATAGGGATGTGGTGATGTACTTACTGGAAGGTGTCGGCGTAGCGCTGATCGCTGGTTCAGTCTACGGACTTTCTCCTTACTTCCGCATGTCGATTGCGACCAGCATTGAGATCATTGAAGAAGGATGCCACCGCATCACACAGGCCGTTGCAGCCTTGCGTTGATCCCAATCGGCGCATCGCGTGTCTGGCCTGTATCTGGCCTGTGGTGCATAACAAAAACGTGATCCAGCATTAGCCAAGGATGCGCCCCAAGAGTTTCGCGAACCAGCCGCCGATGATTCTTCATGGCCGCGTACCGTCCGTAGCCACCACAACCTCTCAAGCTAGCGACGACTTCCCCTTGGCCTGCCTACCACCTTGGTTCTGGGTAATCGTGTGGCGCTCTCGGAAAGCGGT
Organism: Rhodocyclaceae bacterium; assembly: GCA_031398685.1. Taxonomy (GTDB): domain Bacteria; phylum Pseudomonadota; class Gammaproteobacteria; order Burkholderiales; family Rhodocyclaceae; genus Propionivibrio. The sequence goes on from JANNNT010000518.1 coordinate 10,707, forward strand.
CCCGGTCCATGTC
>JANNNT010000632.1:0-1508 GCA_031398685.1 Rhodocyclaceae bacterium
GTTCGCGAGGCGGACAAGGTGTAGCGACCGCCGGGCAGTTCGGTGAAAGAGAACGTGCCGTCGTCAGCCGTCTGCGCTACGCGACCGCCCGGTAGTTCCGCGGCGCTAGCCTGACTTTCGCAGTTCGAGGGTAAACAGCCCGGAAAGTCCTTTGATTTCAAGAATGACCCCCGTAGGTCTTCACCACAAAACCGGGGGCTTGGGTGATGTTCTACCGAGCCGAAGCGAGGACGGGCGTAGCAGCCGACGGGCTGGTAATGCGCGGTGGCGGTTGCGCAGGGAGATCGATCTTGAGTTGATGGAGCAGCATCTTGGTGTCGGTGTCCGGTTGCGTGTATCGGGGCAGAATCAACCAGCGGCCATCGGTGGTGGGAATGCAGACATCGATGAGTTGAATCGTTGCGAGTTTGTCCAGGACGGCGGCGGGGGTGAGTCCTGGGGCATGCGCTTGTAACTGTTGTTTCAGCGTGACCTGCAGACAGTAGGCCAAGAACGCAATCAGGATGTGCGCGTCGGCGCGATGTTCGAGTTGATGATGGATGGGGCGGACGCGCAGTTCGCTCTTGAGCGATCGAAATACGGCTTCGACCTGCGTCAGTTGGACGTACCGCGTCCAGAGGACCGCGGGGTCTTCCGCGGTCAGGTTGGAGCGGAGCAAGTAGTGCCCGTCGCGCAACTCCGCCGCGTGGAGCTTGGCCTTGTCGACGCGGAAGCGGAAGGACTCGCGTGTCACCGCTTGCTGCGGGCTCGGCACATCGATGTGGACGAATCCGAAGGCGCGGCCCGCTTCGGTCTTGGCCGCGCCGATGCGCATCAGGAGGCGATCGCGCGCCGGCAGACTGTGGCGCATCGCCCGCAGTTTGCGCAATAGTCGGACCAGCCGCTTGCGCCGCATGGCCGTCTCTTTGGCTTGCCTTCCGGTGCTTTTTGCTAAGACGTAGAGTTCGCCGTTGGTGGCGAACAATTTCACGTCGACCGAGTCACGGACCTGTTGCCACGGCAACTCGAGCCACTGCTTTTCGTATTGGGTGATTTTGCTTTTCGACGTGCCGACCAGATACGACACCTCCCGGGCCGGGTCCCGCATCTCGGCCAAGATCGCTTCGGTCGGGATCCCCCGATCCATCACCCACAGTCGCTTCGCCTTGCCGTAGGTGTGTTCGATCTTCTCGAGAAACCCGCGCAGCGTTGTGCGATCCGACGTGTTGCCGTCCATGACCTCGTAGGCCAACGGCAAGCCCTCCGGCGTGATGACCAGCGCAATCACGACCTGCAGGCAATCCGGCCGACCGTCGCGGCTGTAGCCGCGTTTGGCTTTCGGGTTGTGTTCCATCTCGCCTTCGAAGTAGGTGCTCGTCAGGTCGTACAGCAACACCTCGAAGTCGGCGTGAAACAGATCCGCCCACTGCTGTCGGAGCCAGACGAACAGATCCTGTTTGTGCGCCAGGAGCCGGTCCAGGCACCGATACAGTCGATCCTTCTCGGCCACGGCGAAATCCACGCCCAGC
>JANNNT010000691.1:0-2116 GCA_031398685.1 Rhodocyclaceae bacterium
TCCGACAAAGCGACGCGGCCGTTGGCGACCAGGGAAACCGGGGCGATACGGAATTTCGGCGTCCGGTAGCCGTTCAATATCGCCTGCAGCAACGGAATCCCATGCCGCTCGACGGCGGTCGAGGAGAGGCCGTTAGTGACGATCAGCGCCACGTCCGCTGCTTCGGCTTTGAAATTCCCCAGCAGGGTTCGCGATTCTTCGCTGAGAACCCGGCCGAGGTCGGGCCGACGGAGATACTCGTCGCGACTACCGACGGGAGTTTCCAGGATCAGCACCTCTTCACCGAGACCCCGCAGCTGCTCGGCAAAGGCGCCGATGTCCCAGGAAAAGTGCACCGCGTCCCGCGCCTGCGCATGGGCCAGTTGAAAATCGAGCAAAACTTGAGTCGGAACGGCGTGTCCGGCCCGGCCCAGAGCGATGCGCGCCTGGGTAAACCGGCGCAGGGCAAGCCACGAATCGGTCATAGTCCGTCTCAAGGAGTGCTCCTCGTCAGTTCGTTGATGGCGCCGAGCAGCCGTGGCGAGGTGACGCCCCGGCCCAGGGCGTTGCGCCCGTCGAAAATCCCCATGCGGTTCAGCCAGGCCTCGAATTCGGGCGCGGGCCGGAGTCCCAGCACGCGGCGCAGATAAAGCGCGTCATGGAACGATGTGCTCTGGTAGGCCAGCATGACGTCGTCGGCGCCGGGAACTCCCATGATGTAACTGCAGCCGGCCACGGCCAGCAGGGTCAGCAGGTTGTCCATGTCGTTCTGGTCGGCCTCGGCGTGATTGGTGTAGCAGACATCGCAGCCCATGGGCAGCCCCAGCAGCTTGCCGCAGAAATGGTCCTCCAGCCCGGCGCGGATGATCTGTTTGCCGTCGTAGAGGTATTCCGGCCCGATGAAGCCGACCACCGTATTGACCAGCAGCGGCGAGAAGGCGCGGGCGACGGCGTAGGCCCGCGCCTCGCAGGTCTGCGCGTCGATGCCGTGATGGGCGTTGGCCGACAGCGCGCTCCCCTGCCCGGTTTCGAAGTACATCAGGTTGTCACCCAGGGTTCCGCGCCCCATGGCAAGAGCCGTGTCGCGGGCTTCGGCCAGCAGCGCCAGGTTTATGCCGAAGCTTTTGTTTGCCGCCTCGGTCCCGGCGATGGACTGAAACACCAGATCCACCGGAACGCCGCGGCGCATCAGCTCCAGGGTGGTGGTGACGTGAGCCAGCACGCAGGACTGGGTGGGGATTTCATGGTGCTGGATGATATCGTTCAGAAGGTGAAGCAGGTTTTCCACGTTCTTCGGGCTGTCCGTCGCGGGGTTGATGCCGATAACCGCGTCGCCGCTGCCGTACAGCAACCCGTCCAGCACGCTGGCGGCGATGCCGCGGGGATCGTCGGTGGGATGATTGGGCTGCAACCGCGTAGACAGGCGGCCCGACAGTCCGATGGTATTGCGAAAGCGGGTTATCACCGAGCAGCGTCTGGCAACCGCGATCAGATCCTGGTTGCGCATGATCTTGGATACCGCCGCCGCCATTTCCGGGGTAATCCCCCAGCGAACTGCGGCGATCTCTTCGTCTGAAGTGGTATCGCTCAGCAGCCATTCACGGAATTCACCCACGGCTAAAGACGAGATTGGGGCAAACGCGCTCCGGTCATGTGACTCTTCAATGAGCCGACTGACCTCGTCTTCCTCCGGAGGAATCAACGGTTCCGCGAGAAACACAGTCAACGGCAGATCCGCCAGCAGCCACTGGGCCACGGCCCGTTCTTCCTCCGAGGTCGCCGCGATCCCGGCCAGTTCGTCCGCCGACCGCAGCGGCGACGCCTTGGCCAGCACGGTTTTCAGATCCTCGAAGCAGTAGTTTCGCCCTTTGAGGCTCATGGAGTATTTCATGCCGGTCGATCTCCTGTGAATCCAATATCAGGATAGCAGTCTGAGCGAAAAACTGGGCGGGTCATTCGCTATCTTCGTATGTTTTATGCCCAAACTCGACCCCACAGCCTCCCTTCGACTGCCAAACGGGTAGTCATCTACAAAAACGGCTCGATCGGCAGCGCCTTCCACAACTTGACCTTGCGACGTTTTTCCGGTGTGGCAAAACGGTCCGCATTGTCAGTAGCGTTCCAGCTGTTTTCCGGG
>JANNNT010000696.1:0-3963 GCA_031398685.1 Rhodocyclaceae bacterium
GGATCGCCTCGAAAGCCTTGGCCGCCTGCGAGGGCAAGGGTTTTTTCTCCAGCGACAAGCGCACCGCGCGATCAATGTCCTGCTGGGTAACGACGGTGGCCGGATCAGCCAGATAGCGCTCCAGCAACGTACCCGAAAACACCGCCAGAACACCGGCAAGCACCAACAGGTACCCCCGGTAAACACTAATGAAACGTCTGAGGCCGGAGAATCGAGACGGGTGTGGCGTTGAGACAGGCGTGTCCGGCGGCGGCGGATCGCTGGCGTCCACCGCACGGCTTCTGCTGGCACTACTGTACAGCGCGGCTCGCTTCATACGCCCCTCGCACTGGGATTGGCAACTCGGGCACGACACAGACCGGGACCTAAACACAGCCCTTCAGTCAGTCATACCGACTTGGTCAACAAACCTTCAGGCAAGTTTCACGCTGAAAAACAAATCAGAGGTTTTGCGCCTGATTTCCATTTCAAGATTTCAGGGGCGGACAGTGGCAGCCCACCATGGCCGGACTAGCGATAGAAAAGGAAAGCCGCTCCCGCCGTGTTTTTCTGGCGAGTGCCGGAATTACAACTTGGACGGATCGAAACCGGTTTCCTTGTAGATGGCGTCAATCGTTTCCTTGCCGATGCGTGAAGCCATTTCACCATGCGTCTTGACCATCGCCTTCTTGAATTCGGCACGCTCGTCAGGAGTCGGGGTATAAATCTCCGTCTTGCCCGACTCCCTCACCTTCGCCAAGGCGATATCGTTTTCCTCCTGCGCGATTTTGTTGGCGAAAACGGTGGCTTCCTTCATGGCCTGCTCCAGCTGGCTGCGCGCACCTGCCTTCAGTCCGTCCCAGAATTTCTTGTTGGTGATGACGGCATAACCCAGATATCCGTGGTCGGTCAGCGTCATGTGTTTCTGCACCTCAAACATTTTTTGCGTAAAGAGGTTGGAATGCGGATTTTCGGTTCCGTCGACTACTCCGGTCTGCAAAGCTCTATAAACCTCGGAGAACGCCATGACTTGGGGCAATGCACCCAGTGCGCGCATCTGGGATTCGAGCACTTTCGACGATTGAATGCGCATCTTCAGCGCCATGAAATCAGCCGGCACCCTTAAGGGCTTGTTGGCCGAAAACGACTTGAAACCGTTATCCCAGAACGCCAGTCCCTTGATTCCTTTGGGCTCCAGCTTGGCCAGCAGAGAGAGGCCAAGCGCACCTTGTGTCACTTTGTGCACCATTTCGGTGTTATCGAAGATATACGGCAAATCGAAGGCCTCGAACTCTTTCACGCCCAGAGGGCCGAGTTTGGCTATGGACGGTGCGAGCATCTGTACCACACCCAGTTGCAGCGCCTCCATTTCTTCCTTGTCCTTGTAGAGCGTCGAGTTGGGATAGACCTCGACCTTCACCGCGCCCTGGGTCAGTTCCCCGGCACGCTTGGCGAAAAACTCGGCAGCCTTGCCCTTTGGCGTGTCGATGGCGACAACGTGACTGAACTTGATAACGATCGGCTGCTGAGCCGAAGCGAGTGGCAGCACACCGGAAAGAACAAGGACCAGCATGCCATTCAACAGTATTGAAGTCTTCATTTTGACGCCTGCTCCAGCAATTACAGTGACGAAAACCGGGCATAACAAATGCGCACATGCAACTGTGACTGGATTCATCCGCGCGGACAACTGTGGAAACCCGAAATCAACCTTGAGGTGGTCAAATGTTCGTGAACGCAACGCACCTTGAGAAACATGAAGACCGACAAGGCCTTCACTCCCACGGCCTCGACAGGGTAAACCCGAGATGGACGCGAGAGCAAATCGTTGGCAAGCATCGCATCGTTATTGAACGTACCGGGCTTGTGCAAGCCGACACTTGCCATGTCGCCTTGAATGCGCATCGCTCCTTTAGCTGAACGCCTCTCGGTATCGACGGGGCACAAAAAAAATAACGGGATGCCTCCTGTCGTTGTGGTTTTCCACAATTGCCAGCCCAAATCCAGACGGTGATAGTGGGATTGCGTCTGGATTTCAGCTGATTCTCGTCGACGAGTCAATACAACTCAATTTTGTTGGCATTGGCGCCGCCATAGCGACTATGGAACACTCACAGTGAGGGGTAATTCAATGCTAGAGATGTCTACCGGGGCCATTGCATCATTGCTTGGCGTACTGATCGTCGTCGGAATATCCATGTACAACGAAGATCTGAACGTTGGCATCTTGGCTATCGCCGTTGCCGTTGGCATCGGCGCCGTTTTCGCCGATCTTTCAGCGGTCAAGATCATGCAAGCATGGCCACTTGACCTGTTCATGATACTCACGGGCGTATGTTTTCTCTTTGGCATCGCCACCACCAACGGAACAATGGAAAAGTTCACCAGCAATGCAATACGATTGGCTGGCGGCAATACCGCGCTGATTCCGCTGATTCTTTTCGTTTTGATCACCGTAATAACAACGATTGGCCCGGGCAACATTGCGACGGTAACGCTGATGGCTCCTGTCGCGATGGCGATTGCGGACCGGATCGGCATGAAGGCGTTTTTGATGACCCTGCTGGTGGTGGGTGCGGCAAATGGAGCAGCCTTCTCCCCCATTGCCCCTACAGGAATCATTTCCAACTTCTTCCTGGCCAAGATGGCACCGCAACTGGACATCATGGGGCAACATCTGGGCAATCTGGATTCGTTAGGATGGAAAATTCATCTGAATTCTGAAATCGCCCAGCTTGCCGGCAATATTGGCGGCTTCTTCCTGCTTGGCGGATGGGCATGGGTTCGGAGCCAAAGCAATTCCACGTTGAGCATTGACACCATTGCTCCCAAGCCCGAGCCTTTCAACAAGCATCAATGGATGACGCTCGGCTGCGTGGCGACACTGATACTTCTGGTCATCCTGCCAAGTCTGACGATTACCAAAGGCTTGTTCAGCCCAACGATGCTCAATGCCATCGGCAATGGCAAGTCAGCCAATGTGGGTGCCATCGCCTTCTTGCTTTCTGCAGTTCTACTGATTGCCAACGCGGGTGACAGCAAGGCCGCTGTCAAGTCGATTCCCTGGTCGGTGATCATCATGGTCGGCGGCATGGGAATCCTGATCAATGTCATGGACAAGGCGGGCGGGTTGAATGCTCTGGTCAGCATTATTTCAACCGTATCCAATCCGGTCAGCGTCAACGGCATATTGGCTCTGGTTACGGGAGTTATTTCCGCCTACTCAAGCTCCTCCGGAGTAGTCATGCCAATGTTCCTGCCGCTGGTGCCGGGCTTGATTGACCAGTTGGGCGGTGGCAATGCCATTTCCATGATTTCGTCCATCAATGTCGGTTCGCACATGGTCGACACGTCTCCACTTTCGCTTTTCGGTGCAGTTTGTATTGCCTGTGCAGCCGAAAGTGAAGACAAGGGCAAATTGTTCCGCCAGTTGCTGATCTGGGGGTTTTCCATGTCTGTGATTGGCGCCCTGATCTGCTACGTATTTTTCGGGGTGCTTGGCCTGTAAGTTTTTACTGTTGATTTTTTTATTAACGAGATGATGCAGCTGAGGGAGTCAAGATGGTCGGAAAGACAAAGAAGCACCTGGAAGTGTTGCGCGAAATGCGCAGCCGCGCGGTACTTGGTGGGGGTCAGAAACGGATTGACCAACAACACGAGCGCGGCAAATTAACCGCTCGGGAGCGTTTGGCCCTGTTGCTTGACGAAGGCTCCTTCCAGGAGTTTGGCGCCCTGGCGACGCACGACTTCACCGCGTTCGGGCTGGACAAACAACGCTTTCCCGGTGACGGCGTCGTCACCGGCTTCGGCAAGGTCAGCGGCCGTCGCGTCGCGGTTTTCGCTCAGGACTTCACCGTCATGGGCGGCTCCTTCTCCGAAGTCCAGTCGCAGAAGATCAGCCGGATCCAGGACATGGCGCTCGACGCCGGCATCCCGGTCATCGGCCTGGGCGACTCGGGCGGCGCCCGCATCCAGGAAGGCGTG
>JANNNT010000009.1:0-4569 GCA_031398685.1 Rhodocyclaceae bacterium
ATTGGCCGCCAGGCCGGGTTGCGGGAAGGTCGAAATATTGGTCGGCGAGCCGGCCTTGATGTCGATTACGATTTGCTGCTCCGAGCTCTGCGAGCAGGAATGTTTGACGACCGCGCCGGTGGCCGCTTCGAAGTTGGCGACGACCTTCTTGAACATGCCTTCTTCGGCACCGGTCCACGGGCACGTGACGGTGATGACTTCACCTTTCAGATCGGGGCCTTTGTAGTCAGCGGCCATGGCCGGGCTGACCAGCGAAGCCCCGACCAAAGCGCAAGCACCAGCGATTACGGTTTTCTTGAACATGCCACTTTTCTCCTTAAAAATCACTTCACGGACCATCCGTAAAGTCGCACTGAATTTCACAGGCATTTGCCGGCACTGTCGAAGCGGTACAGGTGTTCCGGCGCAAATCCCAGAGCAATGGCGTCACCCGGTTCGAGAGCCAGCGTTCCGTCCACCCGGGCCGTAATCTCGCCCATCGCCCCCGCGACGACGTAGGCAAAGGTCTCGTTACCCAGCTTCTCGGCGTGTTTAAGCGTGCCCTTGATTGCCCCGTCCGTTTCAACCGTGAGGTGCTCGGGGCGCAAACCGACGGTGGTGGCTTTGTGCAGGCCGGCAAAATCGCCGCTGATGAAGTTCATCTGGGGGGAGCCGATAAACCCGGCCACGAACAGACTGGCGGGTTTGTGGTAGAGCTCCAGAGGGTGCCCCACTTGCTCCACGCGACCCTTGTTCAGCACCACGATCTTGTCGGCCAGAGTCATGGCTTCCACCTGATCGTGGGTGACGTAAATCATGGTTGCACCCAAGCGGCGGTGCAGCGTCTTGAGCTCGACACGCATCTTGGTACGCAAGGCCGCGTCCAGGTTGGACAAGGGTTCGTCGAACAAAAACACCTTGGGGTCGCGCACGATGGCACGGCCAATAGCTACCCGCTGGCGCTGACCGCCGGAAAGCGCCTTGGGCAAACGTTTCAGGTACTCGGTGATTTGCAGGACTTCGGAGGCTTCACGCACCCGGCGTTCGATCTCCGGTTTGGGAATCTTGGCAATCTTGAGCCCGAACGCCATGTTGTCATACACGGTTTTGTGCGGGTACAGCGCATAACTCTGGAACACCATGGCCACGCCACGCTGGGATGGCGGCAGATCGTTGACCCGCTCACCCGTGATGGAGAGTTCCCCCGCCGTAATTTCTTCCAGGCCCGCAATCATACGCAGCAAGGTCGTCTTGCCACAACCGGACGGGCCGACAAAAACAACAAATTCGCCTGATTCTATGTCCAGATCGATGCCGTGAATGACGTCAACCTTGCCATAGCTTTTTTTGATTCCGCGCAGGCGGACATTGGATTTGCTCATGTACATACCCCCAGCAAGCGACTGCAACTGTCGTCGAAAAATCTGTGTGCATCACGACGCGTGTTAGCGAACTCATTTGGAACGCGTTCTGAATGAGTGCTTTTGACCCCAAACCTGAAACCGTTTTCAGATATTTTTTCCATTTAAATGCGACTGGGCAATCTTGTCAACGATTTTCGCTAACGCACTGCGCGAGCATGCCGAGCTTATACCGTTCGCAACGCTTGCCGCGCATGGCCCTGATGCAACAGGGGAAATACGTTTGATGACTTGGCACTCTCTGGGATTTACGGCCGGCTTTGGTGCCCGAAGAGGGTGTCTTGACGTGGCTATTCTTCTGAAAATAAGGACGCTGGTGATGACTGTTCCTGATTTCTTGTGAAAACGTTGTCATCGCTTTCATAAATGCACTATGATTCGCAGGATGGCAAGCGCCTCGCAAAGACCTTGCTCAAAAAATGCTTGACTGAAACACGAGGTTTCCCGTTGGCCACGAACACCGAACCCACTCCTCTCCCCGCCTCGCTCTTGGGCGATATGCCGATCGTGACGGTGACGGACGTTGCCCGCGAGGCCGGTGTATCGGTGAGCACGGTTTCACGCATCGTCAATGGCACCGCGCGCGTTGCGGACGATAAGCGCCTGGCAGTGGAGGCAGCGATTGCGCGCATGGACTATCGCCCCAATCTGCATGCACGCAGCCTGAAGATGGGGACGTCGATGACCATCGGCATGTTGACTCAGGATATCGAAAGCCCCTTCCTGGCGCGCGTGATCCGTGGCTTCGAGGAAGCACTCAAGGGCACCGGCTACGCCCCGATGATTGTCAGCGGGCACTGGAACCAGAAGGAAGAAATCGAACGTGTGGGCCTGCTGATGGCGCGCCGGATCGACGGGCTGGTCGTTCTCTACGGCGAGTTGAGCGACGAGCAGTTGCTCGAAATTTCCCGCAGGCAACCCGTGGTAGCTACTGGCCGCCGGCTGGAAGGGAGCAATATCAGGACGCTCCAGCTTGATCACGAGCAGGGCGGCTATATTGCGGCGTGCCACCTCTTGAGCCTGGGGCACCGTCGAATTGCGCATATCAGCGGCCCCAGTTTTCACAACGATGCGATCGACCGTTACGCTGGATTTGTCCGCGCGCATGAGGAATACGGCGTCGAGCTCGATCCCGGGATCGTTTTCCAGGGAGATTTTCTGGAGCACGGCGGCGTCCTCGCCATGAACCGGCTGCTCGATTGCGGGAAGAACTTCACGGCGGTGTTTGCCGCAAACGATCAAAGCGCGATGGGCGCCCGTCTGGTGATGCATCGACGTGGCATCCGGGTTCCCGAAGACGTCTCCCTGATGGGCTTCGATGACATTCCGGCAACAGCTTATCTAACGCCCCCCTTGACCACGGTGCGGCAACCCTTTTTCGAGATCGGTCACTATCTCGCGCAATCCCTGCTCTCCATGCTCGGCCGCGACGTTGGCGAAGTCACGGTCCCCAGTATGGAACTTGTGATCCGGGAGTCGGTCAAGCGTTGCTAGGCAGGGCAGGAAATTGGGGCCTGCATCTGAGTTTTCCGCCGCGGCACCGGGATTTAGGTAGCCGCCGAGTGCTACCCGCAAGCCCCTGTTTCCACTGCACAATCAAGGTGCGTCCCCGGCGTGTTTGCTGAGTACGTACCCCAAACCGAAACAGGAGGAACCCCCATGGCTGCAATGAAAATATTGATGCTGACCGGCGACTACACGGAAGATTACGAAACGATGGTGCCGTTTCAGGCACTGTTGATGGTCGGTCACACGGTGCACGCGGTTTGTCCAGGCAAGAAGGCCGGTGAGTCGGTACGTACGGCGATACATGATTTTGAAGGTGATCAGACGTACAGCGAAAAACCCGGACACAATTTCACGCTCAATACGTCGTTCGACGACGTGAATGCAGAGGATTACGACGCGCTGGTCATTCCCGGCGGGCGTGCCCCCGAGTATCTGCGGCTCAATCCGAACGTGATTGCCATGGTGCGGCATTTTGCCGAAGCGAAAAAACCGATTGCGGCAATCTGTCACGGTGCGCAACTGCTGGCGGCGGCGGGCGTGCTGGAGGGGCGTTCGTGTAGCGCGTATCCGGCATGTGCGCCGGAAGTGAAGGCGGCGGGCGGCGTCTATGCCGATATTCCCGTTGATCAGGCGCACGTTGACGGCAATCTGGTTACTGCGCCCGCCTGGCCGGCACATCCGGACTGGTTGGCGAAATTCCTGAAGGTTCTTGGAACGCGCATCGAACTTTGACACTCCCCAGAGACGGCGCTGGATTTCCCGCGCCGCCCGTGCTTGAGGGGTTTCAGCGCGCTGGGCGTGACTGAGAGAAGAGCGCAGTTTTCTATCCGAGTATTACCTCAACCGTGTGCGTTTTCCCGTCGGCCTCGAAAGGGATCGGCGCTCTGGGGTCGATTTCCTCGCCATCCAGCCGCAGGACTTTTACGCCTTTGCATACGCCATCAGGATTGCTGACACGGATCTGATAGGTGTTGCCACGGAAGCGCCGGGTGGCGGTGAATCCAGGCCAGGCTTTCGGGATGCAGGGGTCGAGGCGCAAGCCGGCGTAATCGGGCTGAATGCCCAGCAAGCCCTGGCTGACCGTGACGAAAGTCCATGCCGCGGTGCCGGTAAGCCAGTTGTTCTTGGCTTCGCCGAAGCACGGCGCGTCTTTGCCGGCGATCATCTGTGCATAGACGTAGGGCTCGCCGCGATAGGTGTCGATCTGATCCTGTTTGGCTGACGGACAAATCGAGAGGTAGTACTCCAGTGCGCGGTCACCGTCGCCCAGCAGGCACCAGCCGAGGTGAATCCAGGTGTTGTTGTGGCTGAAAATTCCGGCGTTTTCCTTCACCCCCGGTGGGTAAGAGGTCACTTCCCCGAGCTTGGGGTCGTAGGTGGAATAGGCGGGTTGCTGGAGTACGGCACCGTTCTTGGTGAACAAGTGCTTGTGCACCGACTCCATGGCTTGTCGGGCACGGCCGTTTTCTGCGCCGGCACCGCCGAGCACACACCAGCCCTGGCTCTCGATGAAGATCTTGCCTTCTTCGTTGCTTCTGGAGCCCACAACGGCGCCTTCAGCGTCGTAGGCCCGCGTGTACCATTCGCCGTCCCATGCTTCGCGCTCAACGATTTCGAGCATCTCCGCGTAGTGGGCGCGCATGCGGTTGGCGTCGTTGGC
>JANNNT010000013.1:0-5398 GCA_031398685.1 Rhodocyclaceae bacterium
CCGCTCTCAGCGTGCGGTCATCATGGTGCTTGAAGTCGATAATGAGGTAGTCAATCAACGGGAACAGATCCTGGAGTCTCGAGTGGGTGCCGTTGGTCTCGATGGCGGTATGGATGCCCTCGTCCTTGAGCCGCTGCAACAACAGCGCAACCGCGTCGAACTGGACCGTCACTTCGCCGCCCGACAAGGTGACCCCCCCGCCGTCGTAGAAGAGTCGGACGCTGCTTTTTGCTTCGCTGACGATGGATTCCACGTCGCAGGCAAGCGATGAAAAACGAATGCTCTGGTTGCGATTCTTGTTTAGGCACTCCCGGGTGGTACACGTCGCACAGCGCTCGCGGTCGATCTCTTTATGCGCGATGGCGCCATGCGGACAGACACTTTCGATCAGATGCTCGGGAGTGACCATCAAGGTGCCTTTCATGGCAACACCTTCGGGGTTTGAGCACCACGCGCAGCGCATGTTGCACCCCTGCAAGTGATAGACCAGGCGGTTCCCGGGGCCATCCTGAGAATAGTTGAACCCCTTTCTGAACACGTTCAGCTTCATCCCTGACCCTCGCGTTGTTGCAACAAATCAGTGAACCATGAACTGATCATTGGTATTGAAGTGTAAGGCCCATATTGGTATTGTCAAGCAACACCAATATGGGCCAGGCGCAAGTGTGCAAAATTTGAGACCGCAGCCGTTCGATCGGGGTGAACCAACGCGTTGGGCCATAGTCATATAAAGAGCGTCCCCCAAAATGACGAAGCAAACCCGGAAACGATCGAAAGGCGTATCAATGGAAATTTCCCAGCTCAGCGAATCGCTCCAGCGCGACGCGGTCTGGATCGTTTTTCTGAACGTTCTGCTGCAGCAATCCGGACTCCCGGTGCCCGCTGTACCGACCTTGCTGTTGGCCGGCAGCCTGGCAGCGACCTCGGGGCAACTGGCCAACACACTCGCGGCAGCAATCGTGGCCTCGGTGATCGCCGACGGGTTGTGGTATTGGGCCGGGCGAACCTTTGGTTATCGGGTTTTGTCGAGCTTGTGCCGGTTGTCGATCAACCCCGGCTTCTGCGTCAGCCAGACCGAGGACCGGTTTATCCGTTGGGGACTCGGTTCATTGGTGATCGCCAAGTTCATCCCCGGCTTCTCCATCGTTGCACCCCCGATTGCCGGTTCATTGCGGATGGCACTGCCGAGTTTCCTGCTGGCTGCCGCCACGGGAGCCGCCTTGTGGGCCGGACTCGCCCTTGCGGCGGGCCGGATCATGCGTAACGAGGTGCATACCGCGATTGGCATTTTGGACCAGCATGCGGGAAGTGCGCTGACGATGGTCGTGATAGTGATCGCGGTCTGGTTAAGCTGGAAGCTGTGGCAGAAATACCGGTTCCGCAAATTGTCGGCGCTGCCGCACATCACGCCGGCTGAGCTCCTGGCGCTCATGGAAACTCAACAGCCCCTGCTGATCCTTGATTTGCGAGGCGGCGCCATGATTGCTGAAACTGGCCCGATTGCTGGAACGACCATCGCCGAGCATGACCGTCTTCTCGATGCCGTTGGCCAGTGGCCCAGGAACCAGCTTATCGTCACCTTGTGCGCCTGCCCGGTGGATGCGGGTGCCGTCCAGGCTGCACGTAGTTTGCTCAATGAGGGCTACCTGTCGGTACGACCGCTGAAGGGTGGCTACGAAGCGTGGCTGGCTGCGGGCATCAGCGCCTAGATTGCTTCGACCCGGATCGCTACTCCGAATAGCAGGCCTGTTCGGCGACATTCTGTAATTCGACTTCGGTTCTCAACGTGTTATAGCCGGCCTTGACGGAAGTGCGGCATTCCACGCCCTCGCGCCCGACCCCGCCCAGCATCGGGCAGTTGCCAAACAGATCGGCCACCCAGTCCACAAAGGCGCGAACCTTGGGCGACAAGTGGCGGTTCTGCATATAGGCCACCGAAATTGACATCGGCGACGGCGACCACTGCGGCAGCACCTCCTGCAAGGTACCGGATTCGAGATGCGCGAGCACCATGAACCGTGCCGGCTGGATCAGACCAAAGCCTTGCACGCCGCAGGCCACGTAGGCCTCGGCGTCGTTGACCGAGATGCTCCCGCGCATTTTGACCGGCGTCGATACGCCATCAACGACGAAGTCCCAATCGATGGTGCGGCCGGTGCGGCTGGAAAAATAATGCACGGCGTGGTGATCCTGCAGATCGTCGATGCTGGCCGGAACCCCGTGCCGTTCGAGGTAATCGGGCGCCGCGCAGGTGATGGCCTTGAAGGTACCGATACGGCGGGCGACCAGTGTCGAATCCTGCAACTCGCCAACGCGGATGACGCAATCGACCGCCTCGCGCACCAGATCGACCTGCCGGTCGCTCATGCCGATGACCAGTTCGACGTCCGGGTAGCGGCAATGGAACTCGCACAGGCGGGGAATCAGGATCTGGCGACCGATAACCGACGGCACGTCGATGCGTAGCCGCCCTTTCGGCCCGCGCGCGACATCGCGGAACGAGGACTCGGTTTCCTCGACCTCGCCGAGGATGCGGGCGCAATGTTCGTAGTAGGCCGCCCCGTCCGGGGTCAGGCTGATGCGGCGGGTGGTGCGATTGAGCAGGCGGACCTGGAGCAGCGCCTCGAGGTTCTGGATGATCGTCGTCACCGTCGCCCGCGGCAGGCCCAGGTTATCGGCGGCACGGGTGAAACTGTTGGCGTCCACGACGCGGGTGAACACCTGCATGGCTTGAAAACGATCCATCACCACTCTCCTCGATCAATGCGATTGTTTGTTGCTGCTGAATAGTATTGTCGAAATCTGAGTCTTTATCCAGTCAAGAATTGTTCTCAGAATGGCTCCATCCCGATTTCGGAAACAACACGAATCACGCGCGATGGAAACCAACCCTGCAACGACGGCACCGGCACCGGCACCGAAAGACCTGTCCATAATTGGTCCGGCCGGCGCGATCGCCCTGCGCCTTTACCGGCCGGAGGAAACCCGCCCGGTGCTGCCCGTCGTTCTCTACTTTCATGGTGGCGGCTTCGTCGGCGGCAGCATCGACGATGCCGACGTGCCGGCGCGCTTCATCGCCGAGTACTGCCCGGCGCTGGTGCTGGTCGTCGGCTATGCGCTGGCCCCCGCGCGGCCTTTTCCCGCCGCACCGGAAGATGCTCATTGCGCGGCCCTGTGGGCGGCCGATAACGTCGGCCGTTTCGGTGGCGATCCACGCCGCCTGGCGGTCGCCGGCGACGATGCCGGCGGCAACCTGGCGGCCAGCCTGACGCTGATCGCACGCGACCGCAACGGGCCCGAAATCGCTGCCCAGGTGTTGATCAGCCCGATGCTGGACCCGAGCATGACGCGCCTCGGCGATGGCGCCCGCCTGAACTCCGATCTTTCCGCCGCCACCTGCGCCGACCGCTACCGTCAGTACCTGCCCCAGTCGCGCCAGCGCCTGCACCCCTACGCTTCGCCGCTGGCCTCGGTGCGCCAGGCCGGGCTGCCGCCGGCGCTGATCGTCACCGCCGGTTGCGACGTGCTGCACAACGAAGCAGAAAAATACGCCGCCTCGCTGATCGCCGCCGGCGTGCCGACTCAGGTTGTCCGTTTCGCCGGCGTCACGCATGCCGCGCTCGTCGGCCACCGGCCGGCGCTCGGCGAGATCACCCATTTCCTTCACCACCGGCTCGGCGAAGCTCGCCCCGCCATCCACCCCGATTAACCTCGCTGCACCGTCAAAAAGGAACTGCCATGCCCAAACGTCAAAAACGCCTTGTCCTCGCCACTGCCCTGGCCGGGTTGCTCAGCCTTGGCGGCGGTCTCGCCGTCTATCACGGCCAGGCCGGCGCAACGCCGACCGCCGTCGCTCCCGCCGCGGCGACGGTCGATGTCGCCGACGCCGGCAGCCGTGCCATCACCGACTGGCAGCACTACTCCGGCCGCCTCGAAGCGGTCGAGCGTGTCGAAATCCACCCGCAGATCTCCGGCATCCTGACCGCCGTGCATTTCCAGGACGGCAGTCGGGTCAGGAAGGGCGATCTGCTGTTCACCATCGATCCGCGCCCCTTCGCCGCCGAGCTGGCGCGGGCCGAGGCCCAGCTGGCCGGCGCCGAAGCCCGCGCCGCCTACACCGCCAGCGACGTGGCGCGCGGCGAACGCCTGCTTGCCGAGAACGCCATCGCCCGCCGCGATTTCGATGAAAAGCAGAACGCCGCCCGCGAGGCCGGCGCCAACCTGCAGGCGGCCAGGGCGGCGCTCAAGATGGCGCAGCTCAACCTCGACTACACCCGCATCACGGCGCCGATCTCGGGCCGCGTTTCGCGCGCGGAAGTCACCGTCGGCAACCTGGTCTCGGCCGGAAACGGACCGACGCTAACCACCCTGGTCTCGGCCGACCGCATCTACGCCGCCTTCGACGTCGACGAGCAGAGCTACCTGAAAGTGGTCAACGGCACGCAGGGCAAGGGGATGCCCATCCATCTCGGCCTGGCCGACGACGAGGGCTATTCCATCGAGGGCCGTCTGAGCTCGGTGGACAACCGGCTCGACAGCAGCTCCGGCACGATTCGCCTGCGCGCGCTGGTCGACAACCCCGACGGCCGCCTGGTGCCCGGGCTCTACGCCCGCGTCCGCCTCGGCAGCGCCAGCCAGCGCGACGCCGTGCTGATCGACGAGAAGGCGGTCGGCACCGACCAGGCCAAGCGCTTCGTGCTGGTCGTCGGCGAAGGCAACCGGACCGCCTACCGCGAAGTGCAGCTCGGCAGCGTGCAGGGCGGCCTGCGCGTCGTCGAAAGCGGACTCACGGCCGGCGAGCGCATCGTGGTCAATGGCCTGCAACGCGTTCGCCCCGGCGACACGGTGCATCCCAACATCGTCCCGATGGGCGGCACTGCCGCCCCGGCGGACAAAGGCTAAGGACAGACTGCCATGAACATCTCCAAATTCTTCATCGACCGCCCGATTTTCGCCGGCGTGCTGTCGATCCTGATCCTGCTCGCCGGCGTGCTCTCGGTGTTCCAGTTGCCGATCTCGGAATACCCGGAAGTGGTGCCGCCCTCGGTCGTCGTGCGCGCCCAGTATCCCGGCGCCAACCCCAAGGTGATCGCCGAAACAGTGGCCTCGCCGCTCGAGGAAGCGATCAACGGCGTCGAGAACATGCTCTACATGCAGTCGCAGGCCAACAGCGACGGCAACCTGACGGTGACGGTCAACTTCAAGCTCGGCGTCGATCCGGACAAGGCGCAGCAACTGGTGCAGAACCGGGTGTCGCAAGCCCTGCCGCGCCTGCCCGAGGACGTGCAGCGCCTCGGCGTGACGACGATCAAGAGCTCGCCGACGCTGACCATGGTGGTGCACCTGATCTCGCCGGATGACCGCTACGACATGACCTACCTGCGCAACTACGCGCTGC
>JANNNT010000026.1:0-1544 GCA_031398685.1 Rhodocyclaceae bacterium
GTCATGAAGAACTCGGCGATCGACTGGGTCTGCGCAATGCCGAAGGCCGAGACCACAGTGCCCAGCAGGCTGGCGGCGCCGCCGAAGGTGACGACCAGGAAGGCGTCAACGATGTAGAGCGAGCCGCTGGTCGGGCCGGTCGAGCCGATGGTGGTGAAGGCCGCGCCGGCAACACCGGCAATGCCGCAGCCGATGGCAAAAGTCAGCCTGTCGGTCTTTTTGGTATTGATGCCGGTGGCGTTGGCCATCACGCGGTTGGCGACGGTGGCGCGCACACGCAGGCCCCAGCGTGACTTGTGCAGCGCGATCAGCACGCCGCAGGTGACCACCAGCGTGAGCGCCATCACAAACATGCCGTTGATCGGGATGTCCAGGCCTTCAGCCGGCGCCCAGGAGCCCATCAGCCAGTCGGGCAGGGTCGGGCTGACTTCCTTGGCGCCGAAGGTGGTGCGGAAGATCTGCTGCATGCCCAGCGACAGGCCCCAGGTCGCCAGCAGGGTGTCCAGCGGGCGTTTGTAGAGGTGGCGGATGAAGGCCCATTCGGCCAGCCAGCCGGCAGCAAAGGCGAAGGCGAAGGCCGCAACGATGGCAAACGGGAAATAGGCCTGCACGAAACCGGGGGCGTAGGTCTCGGACAGGTGGGAAAACAGGTAGATGGTGTAGGCGCCTATGGTCATGAACTCGCCATGCGCCATGTTGATGACGCCCATCTGGCCGAAGATGATGGCCAGGCCCAGGCCCATGAGCAGCAGCACGGAAAACAGGCTCAGCCCGGCGAAGCCCTGCATGAGGCCGATGTTGAGCATTTCGGAAAGATTCATGGCGGGGCTCCTGTGCGACGGGTCAATCAAAAAGGCAATACGTCTGGCAAGAAAGCCCCTGCCGGCTCACCCCGCCCAGGGGGCGGAATGAACCGGTAGGGGCTGCGCTCTCGCTTACTGGTAGCCCTTGGGGAAAGGATTGGGTTCGATCAGTGCCGTCGATTCGGCCACCACCTTGAACTGGCCATCGGCCTGTGCCTGGCCGATGCGCGCCTTGCTCCACAGGTGGTGGTTTTCGTGCAATTTCTCGTAGCCTTCGGGTGCGGTCTTGAGCTCGATGCCGGTGGATGCCGCGGCGATCTTGTCCACGTCGAAGCTGCCGGCTTTTTCGACCGTGGCTTTCCAGAGCCAGGGGCCGAGGTAGCCGGCCTGCGTCACGTCGCCGATCACCGCGTCTTTGCCGTACTTGGCCTTGAACGCGCTGACGAAAGCCTTGTTGTTGGCGTTTTCCAGCGACTGGAAGTACTTCATCGAAGCGTAGAAGCCCTTCATGTTCTCGCCGCCTATGCCCAGCACCTCGTCTTCGGTCACCGAGATGGTGAGCAGGAACTGTTTGTCTGCGGTGACGCCCGCAGCCTTGAGCTGCTTGTAGAAGGCGACGTTGGAGCCACCGACCACGGCGATGAAGATGCAGTCGGGCTTGGCGACCTTGATCTTGTTGATCAGCGAGTTGAAGTTGGTGTGGCCCAACGGGTAGTACTCTTCGCCGACGACCTTGCTGCC
>JANNNT010000036.1:0-3636 GCA_031398685.1 Rhodocyclaceae bacterium
AGGGCGTCGGCAGCATCCGGGCTGGGGTCGCCAGGCAAGAACAGCAGGCGGCGCACCATATGTTGCACCTGTATCTTGTCGGCGTGGCCGTTGCCGACCACCGCCTGCTTGACCTGCAAGGCCGTATATTCGGCCACCTCAACCCCCCCCGCCACCAGCGCCGTAATGGCTGCGCCACGCGCTTGTCCTAGAAGTAACGTTGATTGCGGGTTTACGTTGACGAAGACGATTTCGACAACCGCCTGATCCGGCTGGTATTGGGCGACGAGTTCGCGCAAGCCGGCATGGATCGCTCCCAGCCGCGTCGGTAACGAGGTTTTGGCATCGGTCTTGATGCAGCCGCTGGCGACGTAAGCCAGTTTGTTGCCGGTTTTTTCGATGACCCCGAAACCGGTAATGCGCAATCCGGGGTCGATGCCCAGGATGCGGATCGAGCACTTCTGTATCAGGTTCAAGTGTTTTCCCCGGACAGGCGCACGAACAGGATAAGGGCAAGGGTTTGCAGCGGTGGCATGGCGTGGGTTTCTCGGAGGAACCGACAGTATACCGAGTCCGCTGCGAGGTGCCGAGGTACTTTGGTTGTTGCGGGGAAACAATCGTGGACTGCCCCGGTGTTATGAAAACTGTATTTTGGCGATAATGCGCCGTCGGCAATCTTCACGAGCACCTCGAACCATGACCCATACTCGCACCTATTCCTTGCTCGGCTCTGCCATCATCACGCTTGGCCTGCTCGCCTATTCCGGCCTGCGCGCCTTCGACCGCCCTACCTGGGCGCTGGAGGTCTTCCCAGTCATCATCGCCATGGCCGTTATGGCGATGACCTATCGCCGCTTTCCGCTCACGACGCTGCTCTACGTCTGCATCTTGGTGCACTTTGTCGTACTGATCGTCGGCGGGGCCTACACCTATGCCCGGGTGCCGTTCGGCTTTCAGCTCGCCGATCTGCTGCACGTCGAGCGCAACCCTTACGACAAGATCGGGCATTTCTTTCAAGGCTTTGTTCCGGCGCTGGTGGCGCGCGAAATCCTGATCCGGGGCAGTTATGTGACTGGCCGGCGCATGCTCGACTTCCTGATTGTCTGTATCGCGCTGGCGATCAGCGCGGTGTATGAACTGATCGAGTGGGGTGTGGCGGAGATGCTCGGTCAGGGCGCGGATGAATTCCTTGGCACGCAAGGTTACGCCTGGGATACGCAGTCGGACATGCTGATGGCGCTGATCGGTTTACTCGCAGTGCTGCTCTCGGTCGCCCGCCTGCATGACCGACAAATCCAGGCGATCGAGCACCAACAAAGGATGCGATCTTCCCCTTCCTGAGTGTTGTCCGGCGGTTCGCCGGTGCGCTACACTCTCCCGCCTGTCCGAGGCACTGCCCGATGATTTGTCACCGAACCCGACTATGACTGCCATGAATTTTGACGCCATTTCCCGAGATCGTCTGCCCGCACTGCTGCGTCAGGCGCCCAAGGCCGAGCTGCACATCCACATCGAAGGCTCGCTGGAGCCCGAGCTGATCTTCAAGCTGGCGCAGCGCAACGGTGTCGAGCTGGCTTACCCGAGTGTGGACGCGCTGCGCACGGCCTATGCCTTCACCGATCTGCAGAGTTTTCTCGACATCTACTACGCCGGCGCCAGCGTGTTGCTGCAGGAGCAGGATTTCTTCGACCTGGCCTGGGCCTACTTCGAGCGCGCGGCCGCCGACCATGTCGTGCATGCCGAATTGTTTTTCGATCCGCAGACACACACCACGCGTGGCGTCGACATCGGTGTGGTGATTCGCGGGCTGCATCACGCCTGCCAGCGCGCGCAGGCCGAATTGGGGATCAGCGCCAGCCTGATCCTGTGCTTTTTGCGCCACCTCAGCGAGGACGAGGCGCTCGCCACGCTGGACGCGGCGCTGCCATTCCGCCAATACTTGATCGGCGTCGGACTCGACAGCAGCGAGCGCGGCCATCCGCCGGAGAAGTTCGCCCGCGTCTTTGCCCGCGCGCACGAACTGGGGCTCAAGCTGGTGGCGCATGCCGGCGAGGAGGGGCCTCCAGCCTACATCGAAAGTGCGCTCGATGTGCTCAAAGTGCAGCGCATCGACCACGGCGTGCGCTGCGTCGAGAGCCAGGAACTGGTCGAGCGCCTGGCCGCCGAGCGCATGCCGCTGACCGTGTGTCCCTTATCCAACGTCAAGCTCTGCGTGTTCAAGACAATGGCCGAGCACAACCTGCCGGCGCTACTGGCGGCGGGACTGTGTGCCACGATCAACAGCGACGATCCGGCGTATTTCGGCGGCTACCTGAACGACAACTTTATCGCCACTTTCGATAGCCTGCCACAGCTTGGCGCGCGCGAGGCCTACCAACTGCTGCGCAACAGTTTTGAAGCCAGTTTTGCCACGGTTGAGGTCAAAGCGCAGTGGATTGCGCAACTGGATGCCGTGTTTGTGGCAGCGGGCGACGCGCTTCGTAGCTAACCCGGCCGCCATCCGGCTTGCGCAGGAGCCGGTTTCTTTGCAGCATCAATAATGAACGGAACCGGACGCCTGCGTTCAGGGTCTGTGCTAAACGGTAATGTTCAGCGCTTGCTCGTAGTCGCTGCACTCGTTACAAATAATTCGTCAAGTGTGGAATAAAAGAAGGGTTTCCCTCGTTTATGCAGGTGTAGGACCCCAACAACACCCACGGAGACCATCATGAAAATCCAGACTATCGCCCTCGCCCTGCTTGCATCGACCACCTTCGTGGCTTGTTCCTCCTATGCAACGCGCCCTGCCGCACCGGCCATGGTGTCCAATGGCATGCTCGTCGGCAGCAACGGCATGACGCTTTATACCTTCGACAAGGATGTGACCGGCAGCGGCAAGAGCGTTTGCAATGACGCCTGCGCCACCAATTGGCCCCCTCTCCTCGCGATGAGTGGCGATTCCGCCAGCGGCGACTACAGCATCGTCACCCGCGATGACGGCAAGAAGCAGTGGGCCATGAAGGGCAAACCGCTCTACTACTGGGTCAAGGATCAGAAAGTGGGTGACAAGACGGGCGACGGGGTCAATAACGTCTGGCATGTTGTTACACCCTGATTGCCCGAGTGGACAGCCGCGCGATCCTCGCCGAGATTCCCCGCCTGCGCCGTTATGCGCGGGCGATGCTCGGCAATCGCGAGGCTGCCGACGATCTGGTGCAGGACACGCTCGAGCGAGCCTGGGTCAGGCTTTCCCAGTGGCGGGTCGGCAGCGATATGCGAGCCTGGTTGTTCAGCATCATGCATAACTTGCGCGTCGACCAGCTGCGCCGTCCGACCGTGCCCACGGTGTCAACACATTGCATGGACGAGGACGAATTGGAGTTGCCGACGCGCCCGGCACAGACCGACGAGTTGGAAGTAAGAGACCTTGAATCTGCTCTGAGCCAGCTCCCGGATGAACAGCGTGAAGTTTTGCTGCTCGTCGCTTTGGAGGAAATGAGCTATGCAGAAATTGCCACAACGCTGGGTATCCCCGTTGGCACGGTCATGTCCCGCCTCTCACGCGGACGGGAAAGATTGCGACTGGTCATGGATGGCCAGTCGCCAACGGCCCGACTGAAAGTTGTGCGATGAGTAATCTTGCGATCAGCGAAGCCGAACTGCAATCCTATGTCGACG
>JANNNT010000040.1:0-7695 GCA_031398685.1 Rhodocyclaceae bacterium
CGTCGACAGGCGCCGAACGGTGATAGCAGGTCACGCAATCGACTTGCGCACCGCGTTCGCGCAGTGTGTTGGCCAGGAGCTCCCGCCCGCCATTGCCACGCAGGATCATTATGTCCTTTCCGGCAAGGCACGCGGCCTGGAACTCGGGCAGCTCAAGCAGCGCCTCGGAATCGAAGCGCTCGGTGGGTGCAATGACGCGCTCGATGCCGCAGGCGGCCAGTTGCGCCGATGTGCTCAACCCAATGGCCGCCGCCCGCAAGCTGGCCGGCCAGGGACGCCGGGAAAAAATAAGCGGCAGGCTGAACTCAACGGCATTCGGGCTGATGAAAACTGCGATGGCGTAGTCGTCGAGTCGCGCAATCGCCTGCAGTAAAGGCTGGACATCGTCTGCCGGACCGATAGCAAGCAGGGGAAAAAGCACCGGCTCGCCGCCCTGCGCCTTGATCATCGCCGCCAGCTTGGCGGCCTGCGCGGCCGGGCGAGTCACCAGAATGTGTTTGCCCTGCAAGGCTTTGTTCATTGGCCGGAGGCAGGTGAAGCCAGCGCAGCAAGAATCGCCTCCGCGCCCTGTTCGCGCAGGGCTTGTGCCAGTCGCCGGCCAATCGACTCGTCGTCTTGCGGCGCACCACGCAGTTCGCCGCTGACCATTTGACGTCCATCCGGCGTCGCGACAAAACCGCGCAGCCAGAGCGTTGTACCCTTCGCGCCGTTTTCCAGAACGGCGTAACCGCCGAGCGGAATCTGACAACTGCCGCCGAGTGCTCTTGAGAACGCCCGTTCGGCACGTACGCAATGCGTTGTTGCGGCATCGCTGAGCGGAGCAATCCACGCCGCGGCATCGGCACGACTAGCAAGAATCTCGATACCCAGCGCGCCTTGTCCCGGTGCCGGCAGCGACTGCTCAGGCGTAAGCACTGTCTTGATACGCGCTTCCAGGCCGAGCCGGATCAAGCCGGCGGCGGCAAGAATGATCGCGTCGTACTTCCCTTCGTCAAGCTTGCGCAGGCGAGTGTCGAGGTTGCCGCGCAGCGGCTCGATCCTGAGTTGCGGGTATTTGGCGCGCAGAATCGCCTCGCGACGCAGACTGGACGTCCCGACCACGGCACCGGCCGGTAACGCGTCAAGGCCATCGTAGGCGTTCGAAACAAAGGCGTCACACGGGTTCTCGCGCGCCGTGATGGCGGTCAGCGAAAAACCGTCCGGCATTTCCATCGGTACATCCTTGAGCGAATGCACCGCAAGGTCGGCACGTCCTTCCGCCATGGCGACTTCAAGTTCCTTGATGAATAATCCCTTGCCGCCAATCTGCGACAGCGGACGGTCAAGGATCTGGTCGCCTCGCGTCGTCATGCCAAGAATCTCGACCTGGCTTTGCGGGTGCAGTTCAGCGAGGCGCGTCTGGATATGGACAGCCTGCCAGAGTGCAAGGCGCGACTCACGCGAAGCGATGACGATACGGGCAGCAACTGGGGGGATGTTTTTCAAGGCAGGGTCCGAAAAAAGCGGGTTGAAAAACCCAAGAAAACGGTCAGGATTCTACCATGTTGCCCACGACACTTCCGAGCCAAAACCCTTTATCCACGGCGTGTTCAACCTACGATCTGCCCGTAACACGTACCGTGCGCATCAACCCGATCCCACACCACCGCCTGTTAGATGCGAAAACGCTGATCCGTCGCTGAAATCCTCACCCGGCCGAGTCATCCATAGCTCATGAGCTGAGCTGTTTTGCGTAGGACTTGACCAGCGGCCACTGCCTTCGGCTAACCGGAAGTTTTTCGGGTATTCCGCGCAGCAGCGCCTGCCACTGGGTTTCCGCATCTTCGTCCAGACTTTTCTCGAAGCCGGCGATAGCCTCCTTGGCCACCAGCGCACTGCGATGCAGACGAATGAAACGCTCGGAGAACTCCTCTTCCAGATGTGTTAGCGATTCGTCAAGCAGGTATTCACGGCTGGCGGTACGCGCCGTCACGTATTTGAGGTCGGCCTTGAGGTAGAGAATTTCCGGGAGCGGGATCAGCAGCAGGCGACCCCGTTCGTGACAGGACAGGTGGGTGCGCGCCCCCTGCTGCAACTGGGCGAGCACCTGGGGCGACGCGGGTCGGCTCTGCTTCACCTTCTGCAAGGCGGCGGCCAGTCGCTGGGCACGCACCGGCTTGACAAGATAGTCGATGGCGTTGAGTTCAAACGCCTGCACCGCGTAGCCGTCGAAGGCGGTAACGAAGATGATGGCGGGCGGGTGCTCAAGCTGGGCGAGGTGGCGTGCCAGTTCGATCCCATCCATTTGTGGCATGCGAATATCGACCAGCACCACATCCACGGCATGCGCGGCGATGGCGTCAACCGCCTGCAAACCATTGCCGGCTTCAGCCACAACGGCGTTCGGCACCTCGGCGTACACGTCGGCGAGCAGGTCACGCAAGCGCGTCCTCGCCGGAACCTCATCGTCAACAATGATCACGGAAAGTGTCGTCACGGCTTCGTGCTCCGGCAGGGCAAAATGATATGCACATGGTACTCGCGCAGGCCGCCGTCGAGCATCACATCCTTCGTTTCCAGACGCGCCTCAAGATCGTAATACAGCGCCAATCGTTCACGGATATTGGCGATCGCCATGCGGTTGCCGCCCTGCGCTTTGTTGCTGTTGAAACAGGGGTTGGCCAGATCGATGTGCAGTTCGTGCCCCCGCCGGGAAAAGCGGATGCGTACGGTACCGGCTTCGCTCGACGGCTCGATGCCGTAATACACCGCGTTTTCCAGCAGCGGTTGCAACATCAGTGGCGGCACCGTCAGATCGTCCGGCACATCGGCGATCTCCCACTCGATGTTGAGCCGTTCCCCGAGACGCAATTTTTCGAGATTGAGATACTGCCGGCACAGGGCTATTTCATCGGCCAAAGGAAGCAGGTCGCGATGGTCGCGCATCAGCGCGCGAAAGAGATCGGCCAACTCCTCCAGCGCCGTCTCGGCGCGCCTGGGTTCGGAACGGATCAGCGAAAGAACGGCGTTCAGAGTGTTGAACAGGAAATGTGGGCGGATGCGCGCCGTCAACGCCTGCAAACGCGCCTCAGCCAGCGCCGGAGAAAAAGCCCGGACCCGCAAGGCAAAATAGAACAGCATCGCCCAGGCCGCCAACCCGCCCAGCAGGGCGGCGCGCAACACGCGCTGCCACCCGCCCTCGTCGACCGCCATGAAACGCCAGAAATCGATCAACAGGGCGGAAGAAGCGGCGGCGAGAAGCACCACGACCGCCTGCGCGACCAACGACGGCAAACGCGGCAGAATCGTTCCGAGAAGGGCCAGCAGCGTGAGGTTGAAAAGCAGCAGGGGTTGCACCCAAGCGGCCATTGCCACATAACGCTGCAGACTATCGACAACGCCTGTGCTCTGTACCAGCGCCCCGGCCAGGGCGAGCAGGTTCACGCCGAGCAGAATGCGCAGCATGACGCCGAAATTACGGAAGTCCGGTAACGGCTGTCCCGCCGGGTTTTGCCTTATACTTGACATCCGGTCATTTTAGCCTATCAACTTGCGTCCATCATGAGCCAATCGCAACCCTCTTCTCCTCCCCAATACACTTGGGCCGGTCGTTTCTCCGAGCCGATGTCCGATCTCGTCAAACGTTACACGGCTTCGGTCGATTTTGACAAGCGCATGTGGCGTCAGGACATTCGCGGCTCGCTGGCCCACGCGCGGATGCTGTCCCGGCAAAACATCATTTCGGCAGAGGATCTCGCTGACATTCAGCGCGGCATGGCGCAGATCGTCGCCGAGATTGAATCCGGCGCCTTTGAATGGTCGCTCGACCTCGAAGACGTTCATCTGAACATTGAAAAGCGCCTGACCACGCTTGTTGGCGATGCCGGCAAACGTCTGCACACCGGCCGTTCGCGCAACGACCAGGTCGCCACCGATATCCGCCTTTACCTGCGCGACTCGATTGACGACATTCTGGTGTTGCTCGGGCAGTTCCAGAACAACCTGCTTGATCTCGCCGAACGCGAAGCGGCAACGCCGATGCCGGGATTTACGCACTTGCAGGTTGCACAGCCGATCACCTTCGGTCACCACCTGATGGCCTGGTTCGAAATGACCCGCCGTGACGCCGAACGTTTTGCCGACGTGCGCCGCCGTACCAATCATCTGCCGCTCGGCGCCGCCGCTCTGGCCGGAACAACGTACCCGATCGATCGCGAATTCGTCGCCGCAGAGTTGGGCTTCGAGGGCGTGTGCGAGAACTCGATCGACGCTGTTTCCGACCGAGATTTTGCCATCGAATTCTGTGCCGCCAGCGCCCTGCTGATGATGCACTTCTCGCGCATGTCGGAAGAACTTGTCTTGTGGATGAACCCGCGTTTCGGCTTCGTCAAGATCGCCGACCGCTTCTGCACCGGTAGCTCGATCATGCCGCAGAAGAAGAACCCCGACGTTCCGGAACTGGCGCGCGGCAAGACCGGGCGCGTGTACGGTCATCTGACCGCGCTGCTGACCTTGATGAAGGGCCAGCCGCTGGCCTACAACAAGGATAATCAGGAAGACAAGGAACCGCTGTTCGACGCCGTAGACACCGTCACCGACACACTGCGCATCTATGCCGAGATGATTTCCGGCATTAACGCCCGCCCGGAGAACATGCGCGATGCCTTGAGCCAGGGCTTTGCCACGGCCACCGACCTGGCCGACTACCTGACGCGCAAGGGTCTGCCCTTCCGCGACGCGCACGAAGCTGTCGGCTTGGCCGTACGGCGTGCCGAAAAACTCGGCGTCGATCTGCCGCACCTGTCGCTGGCCGAACTGCAACAGTTTTCGCCACTCGTTGGCGAAGATATTTTCGCCGTACTCACCGTCGAGGGTTCTCTGGCGTCGCGCAATCACATCGGCGGCACATCGCCCGATCAGGTTCGTTCGGCCATCGTTCGCGCCCGTGCCCGTTTGTAATCGTTCCGTTCAACATGAACAAGATCGGTAAATACACCCTTGTTCGCGAGATCGGACACGGCGCAACCGCGACGGTCTATCTGGGCAACGACCCCTTCGCTCAGCGCGACGTGGCGATCAAGATTGCCTCTCCCGAGATTCTCAAGAATCCGGAGCGCGGCAAGCTCTACACCCATCTTTTCCTCAACGAAGCGTCGCTGGTCGGCAAGCTGTTTCACCCGCACATCGTGCAGATTTTCGATGCGGTTGTCGCCGAGGATCTCTGCTATATCGTCATGGAATACGTCGAGGGCGGAACGCTCGAAGACTACTGCGGCGCAGACAAGTTACTCCCCATCGAACGCGTCGTCGAAATCATTTTCAAATGCAGCCGGGCACTCGATTTTGCCTACCGCATCGGCATCACGCATCGCGACATCAAACCGGCCAACATTCTCTTTGCCGGCAGCGACCCGAGTTCCGGAGAAATCAAGATTTCCGACTTCGGTGCGGCCCTCATTGACGCCCCTGATCGCACGCAAGTATCGGGAATTGGTTCACCGGCCTACATGTCGCCCCAGCAGGTCAAGGAGCAGGCGCTCGATCATCAGACGGACATCTATTCGCTGGGCGTGGTGATGTACCAGCTGCTTACCGGCCAGCTTCCTTTTCAGGCAAGCTCCAACTACAACATCGTTTACCAGATCATCAACACCGAGCCAACCCCGCCTTCGGCACTACGCAATGAAATTCCTGACGTGCTCGATACCATCGTGGCACGCGCCATGTGCAAGGACACCAAGGATCGCTACCAGACCTGGGAAAAATTCTCGCACGATCTGGCGCGGGCCTTCCGCAACAAGCAACTGAAGGTCCCGAAACGCGATTTTGCCGAATCGGAGAAATTCGACACCCTGCGCGAACTGCCTTTTTTTGCCGATTTTTCCGACATCGAGATCTGGGAAGTCTTGCGCTTTTCGCGCTGGAGCAACGTTTCTCCTGGCGAAGCCATTATCCAGGACGGCGCCGCGGGAGATTTTTTCTGTTTTCTCGCCGAGGGCGAACTCAAGGTCACCAAAAACGGCCGGATTCTCAACCTGCTGACCACCGGCGACTGCTTCGGTGAAATGGCGGTCATCAGCAAGGGCGCGCAAACCCGGGGCGCCGATGTGGTCGCGCTGATCGCGTCCAAGATTGTAGCCGTCAAGGGCGAGGCCCTTCAGCAAGCGTCAGAAGCCTGCCGCATGCATTTTTACCAGTCTTTCCTTGAGGTCCTGACCAGCCGCCTTGCTCTGGCCAACGACCGGCTGGCCGCTTTCTAGCGCGTCGTCAGTGCCCGCAGGAGGGCACCGTTTCTTCTCCCATCATCCCACTTGACACGTATCTGGGGCGCTGAAAACTCGAGCGCACGATTCCCGTGGTCGCATCGAACAGCACGTCAAAAAAAGCGGACTGATTCCAGGCATCGCAGAAATGCCACTCCCAGACGAGTTCGTCACGTCGCTTGAAATACGCGGTCCATTGCGGTTGCGGCGGGCCGAGCAGACGCAGCACGGCGGCTTTATCACTCTTGCCGGGTTCGATGCGCGCAAAGTGCTTGTTGTCGAGGACACGCTCGATGCGCTCCAGCCGCCCGTCCGCACCCATGAACACCATGAAGGTTTGCGTTCCCTCCGGCCCGCGCGGATAAGCCAATTGCTCTCGCCCGTCAGCGTCTTTCCAGCGCATGGCCGGCTCACCCATCGAAGCCGCAACTTCGGGCAGTGTAGACATACCTGCCTTCAGATCGCTACCACTGTAACCGGCACAGGCCGAAAGAAAAATCGCACTTCCGACAATCGCCATGCATGCCAAAACCCGACAAACCTGCTTCATATCACTCACCTGATCCAAAAAAAGCTCACTCACAGACAATTGCCCGAGAGCACTCCTCTTCCGACTCTCTTAATAATAAGACTGTTTCTCATGAGCCACAGTTCATGCGCGACACATTCGCCCTTCTGAAAATAGTCTTGCCCATTTTATATTAGAGTTTTATAACTTTATGATTTAGTGGAACCATCATGAGCAAATCCTTCTCCACCCTTATGAGTGACGTTGCCTAGGCTCTCGGCACGCTACGACTTGGCGTCAGCCGCGAGCAGTTGATGGAAACGCTTGGCGTGTGCAGCTATAGGGGTGGCGGCCCGACGCTGATGTATGCTGCGGAAGTCGTACGCGCCGACGAGGAATTTACTGCGCAACAACCGTAACGAGGAAAAAAATGGTCACTACCCGCTCCATACTTCGCCCGCTGGTCGGGGTTGCAACGATCGCCGCGTTGTCGTTAATGGCCTTCAACGCGGCCATCCGGGTGTGGATGCGTGCGCCACGGATCAGCGCCAAGGATGATCCGTCGGCCTTTGGCCTACCGTTCAGGGATGTTCTCCTGCCAACCTCCAACAACAAGCAGCTTCACGGCTGGTATATTCCGGCCGCAGGCAGCCAGTCCGCGCCAACACTGATCGTTCTGCATGGATGGGGCAGCAACAGCGAGATGATGCTGCCGCTTGCCGATCCGTTCTATCACTCGGGTTATGCGCTGCTTTTTGTCGATGCGCGCAACCATGGCGCCAGCGAAAGTGACTCGTTTTCCTCGTTGCCACGCTTTGCTGAAGATCTCGAAAGCGCGCTCGACTGGCTATTGCAACAACCCGAAACCGACACCACCCGAATCGGTCTGATCGGCCACTCGGTCGGTGCCGCCGCCGCCTTGCTGGTCGCATCTCGACGCAAGGA